>NZ_JAGPYL010000015.1:0-76419 GCF_018070095.1 Micromonospora sp. U56 | reverse complement strand
TCACCACCCCCCACGCCCTCACCCTCAACGCCGCCTTCGGCGGCGCCAACACCGCCCTCCTGGTAGGTACCCCATGACCCCCACCCCGGACACCCCGCGATCTTGCACTTCCGGCCCCGACATATCGGCCAACACGGGCGATTCGCGGGCCGAAACTGCAAGATCGCGCGAGGTGGGGGGTGGGGGGAGTGGGTGGTTGGCGGAGGGGCGGTGGCCGGAGGCTGGGGACGGGGCGCCGCCGGCGCTGCCCGGGTTCGTGTACTCGCCGTTCGCGGCGCTGGTGGCGGCGGTGGCCGACCGCTGCCTGGCCCGCGGGTACGGCGCGCGGCCGGCGCCGGCGGGCACCACCCGCGCGGTGGTGCTGGTCAGCGCCGCCGGTGACCGGCCGAGCGCCGTGCACGTCCGGGCCACCGTGGCCGCCGGTGGCCGGGTCGGGCCGCTGTTCTTCTTCCAGTCGGTGCCGAACAGCGTGGCCGGGCACGTCGCTGCGCGCTGGGGACTGGACGGCCCGGTGGTGTGCCTGAGCCCCACCGGTGACCCGCGCGCGGACGGCCTGGCCCAGGCGGACCTGCTGCTGTACGACGGCGACGCCGACGAGGCGTTGCTGGTTCTGATGGAAGAGGCACCCGACGGCACGCCCACCGGGGCGGTCGCGGTGCTGCTGGGGGGAGGAACGAGGCAATGAGGACGAAGGGACTGCGCGGGGTGCTCGCCGCCGACACCGCGCTGGGTGCCGGCAACGTGCTCGCCCGGGTGCTGGCGCACGGGGCCGACCCGACGGGACCGGGGTTGACCTTCGACACCCCGGTCGACGGGCACCCCGCCGAGCGGCCGCTGACCCTGGGTCAGCTCGACGAGCGGGTCGCCGCCCGGGCGGCCTGGCTGCACCGGCGCGGCGTGCGGCCTCGCGACCCGATCGCGGTGTGGGCCACCGGTGCCGCCGACATGGTGCTCAGCTTCCTGGCGCTGACCCGGCTCGGCGCGATCCCCGCGCTGATGAACGGCAAGCTCCGCCCGGAGATCGCCGCCGAGTACATCCGCCGGCTGCGCGCCGCCGGGGTGCTTGCCGACGCCGCGCACACCGAGGCCCTCGCGGGACACGACCTGGGCGCGCCGCTGCTCGGGCAGCCCGCCGAGGCGGGCGCGGGTGACCCGGCCGACGCGCCGCCGCACTACCGCCACCACGACGAGGACCCCATCGTCATCACCCACACCTCCGGCACGACCGGGGTGCCGAAGGCGGTGCTGCACTCGCACGCCAGCCTCTTCGCCGCCACCCGGCATCTGCTGTGCATGCCGCAGGCGCAGGGCACCAGCCGGATCCTCAACGCGCTGCCCGCCCCGCACACCGCCACCGTGCTGATGGTCAACCAGGCGCTGGGCAACCGGGCGGAGATGCTGCTCCTGTCCGAGCAGGGCGGCGAGCGGGTACTCGACGCGATCCAGCGCTGGCGCCCGGACGGGGTGTTCGGCTTCTCCGTCACCTGGGCGGAGCTGGCCCGCTTCGACCTGTCCGGGTACGACCTGGACTCGGTGCGGCTGTGGTTCAACACCGGCGACTGCTCGCACGAGCCGCACGTGCGGCGCCTCGTCGCGGTCGGCTCCCGGGACACCGTCACCCGTGAGGGCGTGGTGCGGGTGCCCGGCTCGGTCTTCATCGACGGGCTCGGCTCCAGCGAGATGGGCCACTCGATGTTCCACATCACCCACACCGCCGACACCGACCGGTACGGCCGCTGCGTCGGCCGTCCCTACCGGTTCACCAGGGTGGCGGTGCTCGACCTCGACGGCAACGAACTGCCGCCCGGGGAGGTGGGCTGGCTGGGCATCGACTCACCGTCGCTGTTCCGCGGCTACTGGAACGACTCGGTGACCACCTACCGGTCCCGGCTGCGCGGCTGGTACCTCACCGGCGACCTGGTGTACGCCGACGCCGAGGGCCGCTACCACCACCTGGACCGGGCCGTCGACTCGGTCGAGGTGGCCGACGGGCGGCGCTTCTTCACCGCGCTGTCGGAGGAGCGCATCCTGGCCGCCTGCTCCGACGTCACCGACTGCACCGTGGTGATCGTCAAGCAGGACGACGGCACCGTCGTCACCGACGTGCTGCTGGAACTGGCCGCCGGCGCCGACCCGGGGACCGACCGCACCGGGGCCGTGCGCGCCGCGCTCGGGGCGGACGTCGGCGCGACCCTGCGCCGGGTGGTGCCGGTCGCCTCCGCCGACATCCCGGTCACCGTCACCGGCAAGGTACGCAAGGTGGCGCTGCGCGAGCGCTATCTGACCGAGTCGCCGTCATGACCGCCGTCATCACCGGGATGGGGCTGTTCAGCCCCGTCGGGCGGGGTGTGGCGGCCACCTTCGACGCGCTGACCAGCGGGAAGTCCGGCCTGGCCCGGCCGCCCGAGGGGCACCCCGCCCGGGAGTCGCTGGAGGTCGCCGGGCTGCTGCCGCCGATCGACCCGCGTACGGTCGCCGCCGGCCCGGAGACCAGGGTGCTCGATCGGATCGTGGTGCTGGCGCTGCTCACCGCCGCCGACGCGCTCGCCGACGCCGGCATCGAGGTCGGCCGGGACGTCGACCCGGCGCGGATCGGCGTGATCGTCGGCGGGGTCGGCGGGATGTCCACGCTGGAGACGCAGGTGGTGGCGCGGGCCGCCCGGGGGCGGGCGGCGGTCAGCCCGTACCTGCTGACCGGGATCCTGCCGAACATGCCGTCGGCGCGGATCGCCATCGCGCACGGCATCCGCGGCTACAGCTCCGCGGTGGGCACGGCGTGTGCCTCCGGCGCCCAGTCGGTCGCCGACGCGGTCCGGCTGATCCGGGGCGGGGAGGCCGACGTGGTGCTCTGCGGGGCCAGCGAGGCGCCGCTCTTCCCGACCTTCGCCGACACCTTCGGCAACGCCCGGGCGCTGGCCCGCGGCTGGGACGACCCGACCCGGGCCAGCCGGCCGTTCGACACCCGGCGCAACGGCTTCGTCCTCGCCGAGGGGGCGGCGCTGCTGGTGCTGGAACGCGCCGAGCACGCCGCGGCGCGCGGCGCCACCGCCTACGCCGAGGTGGCCGGGTACGGCGCGACCACCGACGCGTACCACCCGACCGCGCCCCGACCGGACGGCGCGGGCGCGGCCGAGTGCATGCGTCGGGCGCTCGCCGGCGGGGGAGTGTCGGCCGGCGACGTCGGCTACGTCAACGCGCACGGCACCGGCACCAAACTCGGTGACATCGCCGAGACCACCGCGCTGGCGACGGTCTTCGGCGTCGGCGGGGTGCCGGTCAGCTCCACCAAGGCGCTCACCGGGCACCTGCTCGGCGCGTCCGGGGTGGTCGAGGCGGCCGCCTGCGCGCTGGCCCTCGGCGCGGGGCTGCTGCCGCCGACGTACCACCTCGACGACCCGGACCCGGACTGCCCGGCGGACCACATCCGGGTCGAGCCCCGGGCGACCGGGACGGAGTTCGCGCTGACCAACTCGTTCGGCTTCGGCGGCCAGAACGTCAGCCTGCTGCTGCGGCGCACCGCCGGGGCGCGGGCCGCCGGGCCGCACCGGTGACAACCCGGGCGGTACGCGCCCGGACCGCACTCACGGGGGGACATGGGGAAGGGCTGGAGATGGACATCCGTGGAATAGACCACATCGAACTGTACGTGGGGGACGCGCGGCAGGCCGCCTTCTACTTCGGCACCGCGATCGGCTTCCAACTGCGGGGCCAGGGGGGCCCGGAGACCGGACTGGCCGGGCAGCGCTCGCTGCTGCTCAGCCAGGGCGACATCCGGATGCTGCTCACCTCCGGGCTGACCGCCGGGCATCCCGCCGCGACGTACGTGCAGCGGCACGGCGACGGGATCGCGGTGGTGGCGCTGGAGGTCGGCGACGCCGCCGGGGCGTACGCGGAACTGGTGGCCCGGGGTGCGACCGGGGTGAGCGCGCCGCGGACCTGGACCGGCGCGGACGCCGAGGTGGTGACCGCCGAGGTCGGCGGCTTCGGCGACGTGCTGCACCGGCTGGTGGAGCGGCGCGGCGACCGGACGGAGTTCCTGCCCGGGGCGGTGGAGACGACGCCGCCGGTCACCGACGACGACAAACTGCTCGCCGAGATCGACCACCTGGCGGTCTGCGTGCCGCCGGGGCAGCTCGACGAGACCGTCGCGCACTACCGGCGGGTCTTCGGCTTCGCGCAGATCTTCGAGGAGCACATCGAGGTCGCCGGCCAGGCGATGAACTCCAAGGTGGTGCAGAGCCCGTCCGGGCGGGTCACCCTGGTGCTGCTGGAACCGGACGCGGGCCACCGCCCCGGCCAGATCGACGCGTTCCTCACCGAGCACCACGGCGCGGGGGTGCAGCACCTCGGGCTGCGCACCGACGACATCGTCACCGCCGTCGGGGCGCTGGCCGAGCGGGGGGTGCGCTTCGCCGGCACCCCCGGGGCCTACTACGACGACCTGGAGCGGCGGGTCGGCCCGATCGACGCGCCGCTGGATCGGCTGCGCGACCTGAGCATCCTGGTCGACTCCGACCACGGCGGGCAGCTGTTGCAGATCTTCACCGAGTCGATGCACGTGCGCCGCACCCTCTTCCTCGAACTGATCGAGCGGCGCGGGGCGCGCACCTTCGGCAGCGGCAACATCAAGGCGCTCTACGAGGCCAAGGAACGGGAGCTGGCCGCGGCGGGGGCAACCCCCGCCGTCGTGGCCGGCACGGCACGAGGGGTTGGGGCATGACCACCACGGAGTTCCATCCGACGCTGACCGCCGAGGAGGAGGCGCTGCTCCCGTCCGACGAGGACGT
The DNA here is from genome assembly GCF_018070095.1 of Micromonospora sp. U56. Classification (NCBI taxonomy): domain Bacteria; kingdom Bacillati; phylum Actinomycetota; class Actinomycetes; order Micromonosporales; family Micromonosporaceae; genus Micromonospora; species Micromonospora sp. U56. The sequence goes on along the minus strand of NZ_JAGPYL010000015.1, from coordinate 71,632 downwards.
GCGCTGCTACGCCGAACACGGCTGGTACCTGTCGAAGAAGCTGCTCACCGACGAGGAGGTGGACGCGCTCACCGCCGCCGCCGACCGCTACTACGCCGGCGAGCGGGACCGCCGCCTGCCGGTGCGCCCGCCGAAGCTCGCCTACTGGGAGCCGTCGAGGGGCCCGGTGCAGCGGCACAACGACTACGTCCACCACGAGCACGACGGGCTCGCGGCGATCCTGCGCAAGCCGCTGATCGGGGCGGTCGCCGCCCGGTTGGCGCAGGCCGACGAGATCCGCGTCTTCCAGTCCACGCTGATCTACAAGCCACCGATCTCCGGAGAGCCGTCCAACATCGTGCCCTGGCACTTCGACAAGCACTACTGGGCGTCCTCGTCGTCGGAGAAGATGCTCACCGCCTTCATCCCGTTCCACGACTGCGGCGAGGAGATGGGCACCATCACCATGGTCGACGGCTCGCACCGGTGGCAGGAGATCGGCGCCGACGACACCGTCGTGCGGCACTTCGCCGACCGGGACCGCGACCAGCTCGAGGAGATGCTGGCCGAGAACGCCGCGTACAACGGCGCGGAGATCCGCAAGATCCCGATGGTGATCCCCAAGGGGCACCTGAGCTTCCACCACTGCCGCACCTACCACGGCAGCGGCGCGAACGTCAGCGGTCGCCCCCGGCAGGCGATCTCGCTGCACCTGCAGGACGGCGACAACGCCTGGCGGGAGTATCCGCTCTCCGACGGCACGCTCGCCGCGTACAACCACGACGTGCTCGTCCGCCGCACCCACGAGGGGCGGCCCGACTACGCGGACCCCGAATACTGCCCGGTCATCTGGCGTGACCGCGCCCAGCAGGGAGGCTGACATGTCACGCTACGACTGGGGGAGGACGCACCCGGGCATCGAGCGGCTGGAGCAGGCGGTGACCGACCGCCGCGACGCGGTGGTCAAGCACCCGCTCTACGCCAACCTGGACACCCACGATGCGCTGGTCACCTTCATGGAGCACCACGTCTTCGCGGTCTGGGACTTCATGTCCCTGCTGACGTCGCTGCAGCGGCAGCTCACCTGCGTCACCGTGCCGTGGATCCCGACCGGCCCGACCGGCAGCCGCCGCCTGATCAACGACATCGTGATGGTCGAGGAGAGCGACGAGCTCGGCGAGGGCTTCATCAGCCACTTCGAGCTCTACGTGCGCGGCATGCGGGAGGCCGGCGCGCACACCACCGCCGTGGACGCGCTGGTCGAGCTGCTGCGGGCCGGCCGCCCGGTGACCGAGGCGCTGGTCGAGGCCGGCGTCCCCGCCCCGTCGGCGCGGTTCGCCGCCACCACCTGGAAGATCATCGAGTCGACCCCGGTGCACTGCCAGGCCGCCGCGTTCGCCTTCGGCCGCGAGGACCTGATCCCCGACATGTTCACCCAGGTCGTCGCCGTCAACGAGCGCAGCAACCGGCTGCACACGTTCGTCGACTACCTGGAGCGGCACATCGAGGTCGACGGGGAGCAGCACACCCCGATGGCGATGCAGATGCTCGCCGACCTCTGCGGCGACGACGACGTCAAGTGGCAGGAGTGCGCCGACACGGTCAACCTGGCGCTCACCGCCCGGGCCGCGCTGTGGGACGACATCCTCGTCGCCGTCAAGGAGGGGCGCGACCGGTGACCGACGCCGACCCGGTCCGGCTCTACCGCACGGTACGACTGATCCGCCGCTTCGAGGAGCGGGCCGTCGAGCTGGTCCACTCCGGGGCGATCGTCGGCGGCATCCACCCGTACCTCGGTCAGGAGGGGATCGCCGCCGGGGTGTGCGCCGCGCTGCGCGACTCCGACCTGGTCACCGGCACCCATCGCGGGCACGGGCACGTGCTGGCGAAGGGAGCCGACCCGGCCCGGATGATGGCCGAGCTGCTGGGCCGGGAGACCGGGCTGAACCGGGGCCGGGGCGGCTCTATGCACGCGGCGGACTTCTCCCTCGGGGTGCTCGGCGCGAACGCCATCGTCGGCGCCTCCGGGGCGATCCTCACCGGCGCGGTCTGGGCCCGTCGGCGGCGCGGCGACGGCGTGGTGGGGGCGACCTTCTTCGGCGACGGCGCGGTCAACGAGGGGATGCTGCTGGAGGCGTTCAACCTGGCCGCGCTCTGGCGGGTGCCGGTGCTCTTCGTCTGCGAGAACAACGGCTACGCCACCACCATGCCGGTCGCCGGCGCGGTCGCCGGCACCATCGTCGGCCGGGCCGAGGCGTTCGGCATGCCGGCCGCCGTCGTCGACGGCCAGGACCCGGAGACGGTACGCGACGCCGCGGCCGCCGCCGTCGCACGGATGCGCGCCGGCGGCGGCCCGGAGCTGGTCGAGGCCCGCACCTACCGCTTCGACGCCCACCACACCTTCGAACACGCGGTACGCCTGGACTACCGCCCGCCGGAGGAGGTCGCCGAGGGCCGCTCCCGGGACCCGGTGCAGATTCAGGGCGCCCGGCTCGTCCCGGCGGACCGGGCAGCCGTCAACGCGGAGGTCGAGTCGACGCTCAACGCGGCCGTCGCGTTCGCCCTGGCCAGCCCCGAGCCGGACCCGGCCGGCGCGCTGGACCACCTGTACGCCAGCGGGCTGACCGCCCGGACGGGAGGTGGCTGATGCCACGGCTGTCCTACCGCAAGGCGCTGACCAGGGCGCTCGCCGACGAACTGGCCCGCGACGAGAGCGTGTTCCTGCTCGGCGAGGACATCCGGGTGGCCGCGTCGAACGTCACCGCCGGACTGCTCAAGCGGTTCGGGCCGGAGCGGGTCCTGGACACGCCCCTGTCCGAGCAGGCGTTCACCAGCTTCGCCACCGGCGCGGCGCTGGCCGGGATGCGCCCGGTGGTGGAGTTCCAGATCCCGTCGCTGCTCTTCCTGGTCTTCGAGCAGATCGTCAACCACGCGCACAAGTTCCCGCTGATGACCGGCGGGCAGTGCGCCGCCCCGGTCACCTACCTGGTGCCCGGCTCCGGTTCCCGGACGGGCTGGGCGGGGCAGCACTCGGACCACCCGTACTCGCTCTTCGCCCACGTCGGGATCGTCACCGCGGTGCCGGCCACCCCGACCGACGCGTACGGGCTGCTGGTCTCGGCGATCCGGCACGACGACCCGGTGGTGGTCTTCGCCCCGGCCGGCGCGCTGGACGTCCGCGAGGACGTCGACTTCGCCACCCTCGCCCCGGTGCCGTTGGGCCGGGGCGTGGTGCGCCGGGCCGGCGACGACGTGACCGTGGTCGCCGTCGGGCACCTGGTGCACGACGCGCTCGCGGTCGCCGGGGAGCTGGCCGACCAGGTGTCGGTCGAGGTCTTCGACCCGCGCACGCTCTACCCGTTCGACCTCGACGGGCTGGTCGACTCGGTGACCCGGACCGGGCGGCTGGTGGTGCTCGACGACTCCAACCGGTCCTGCGGCATCGCCGGCGAGATCATCGCCAGTGTCGTGGAACGGGTCCCGCTGGCCGCCCCGCCCCGGCGGGTCACCCGCCCGGACGGCGCGGTGCTGCCCTTCGCGCCCGTGCTGGACCGGGCCGTACAGCCCGGCCGGGCGGCCCTCACCGCCGCCATCCACCACGTGACCAAGGACGGATCATGATCGATGTGAACTACCCGTGGCCGGCGGCCGGCCGGGCGTGGACCGACCTGCCGGAGGCCGCCCGCCGGGCGATGGTCGCCGCCGGGGCGCAGGAGTGGGAGCGGATCTTCCATGGCCGGGCGACGTACAACAAGCAGTGGCGGCTGGCCCGGCCGACGGTGCTGGCGGCCGACTCCTTCCGCGAGCTGAACGAGGTCTGCGACCGGATCGCCCAGCTCGTCCTGGACGCCTGCCGGCGGCGCGCCCGTACGGCGGGGGAACTGCGCCGGCTGCTCGGCGTGCCGGCGGGGGAGACCCGGCTGCTTGACGAGGACGAGCCGCTGACCGAGGCGCTGCTGGCCGCGTACCGGCCGGACGTGCTGCTCTCCGGCGGGGAGCCGCGGATCGTCGAGTACAACATCGACAGCAGCCTCGGCGGCGGCTTCGACGCCGACACGGTGATCCAGCGGTTCGCCCAGCTCTACCGGGAGCGCGGCCTCCTCGACGGCGTGCCGGCGCGGCCGGCACCGTCCCTGCTGGACCAGCGGTTCGTGGCGATCCGCGACGAACTGGGCCTGGCCGAGGGGGCCCGGGTGGCGCTGCTGATGGACTTCGACGCCGAGTACCCCGGGCTGGACGACCCGGAGACGTTCATCCGGATCCTCTCGCCCCTGGTGGACCAGGCCCGGCGCTTCGGCATCGACCTGGTCATCGCCCCGGTCGCCACCGCCACCCTGAACGCCGACCGGCGGCTGGTGGTGGGCGGCGCGCCGGTGGACGCGCTGTTCCGGCTCTTCGTGCCCAACCGGGTCACGCCTAGCGCCGGCCTGGAGGCGGTGGCGGGGGCGCTCGCCGCCGGCACCCTGCCGATGTTCGTCAGCGCCGCCGCCTGGCTGCTCGGCAACAAGGTCAACTTCGCCTGGCTCTACGAGGACCTGGACCAGCTCCCCGCCGACGACCAGGCCCTGATCCGCCGGTACGTGCCGCACACGGTGGTGCTGACCGTGGCCGAGCTGGACCGGGCGCTGGCCGAGCAGGCGGAGCTGGTGGCCAAGCCGGCCGACGGCTCCGCGGGCCACGACGTGCTGATCGGCCCGGAGCTGAGCGCGGCGGCCTGGGCCGACGGGGTGCGGGCGGCCGTGGCGCGGGGCGGTAACATCCTGCAGCGGTACATGCCGGCCGACCGGGTGGCGATGGACTTCGTGCAGATCGAGACGGGGGAGGTGGTCACCGCCGAGGTGCCGTACAGCATCGCCCCGTACCTGTTCGGCCGCACCGGCTCCGGCGCGCTGGCCCGGGTCGGCTACCCCGGCTGTGAGGGGGTGCTCAACCTCGCCCGGGGCGTCCTGCTGACCGGCATCCTGCTCACCGACTGACCCGGCCGAGGCTCGTCCGTCGTTGCCCGTCGCGGCCGGCGTCGGGAGACGACGGACGATCCCGGGTCACGGCCGGGGCGCGCGTCGGGCGGCGAGGTGGGCGCCGAGCCGGCGTACCGTCTCCGCCGCCGCGATGGCGTCGCTGCGGGCGCTGCCGTGCCGGCCGTCGCTGCTGTACAGCGACGCGTCCGCACCGGCGGGGTGGTCGGTGAGGTGCACGTGCACCGTGCCCAGCCGCACGGCGAGCCGCCCGGTGTGCGACGAAAGACGACGCATCCGCTCGCTCAGTCCGGACCGCAGGGGAGCCGGGACGGCCGGGCTGTGCGAGACGTCGAACATGCCGACGGTGACCACCTCCGCCCCGGCCTCCCGCAGCGCACCGATCATCGCGGCCAGCTCGACGTCGACCGCGTCCGGGTCGAAGGCCGTGCGGAACGCGTCGTTGCCGCCGCAGACCACCAGCGCCAGGTCGGGGTCGAAGGCCAGCGCCGCGTCCAGCTGCGCCGCGCGCACCTCGTGCGCCCGCAATCCCCGCCGGCCCAGGTTGAGGTACGCCAGCCCGGGGTGGGCCGCGCGCAGCTCGGCGGCGATCCGGTCCGCCCACTGCACCGGCGGGTACCCGTCGACCGGCTCGCACATCCCCTCGGCGACGCTGTCGCCCAGCACCACGAACCGGCGCCACGGATGCCCGGCGAGCAGCGCAGCGCTCTCGCCCTCGCGCAGGCAGTACGGATCGGTCGCTTCGGTCAGCGTCGATGGCATGGCCGGCAGGCTAGCCGACCCGGGGGGCAGGCGTCGACACCGCGTCGGGAGCACGACCGTGAGCTGACAGCGCCCCCACTTCCCATCAGCGCCGATCGATGTCGGTGCGTTACGCGGCCACGTCCGGTCCGGCCCGGGGTGAACAACCGCGCCGGGGGCCTGGATCCGGCCCGGTGCCGCGAGAAACATGTGCACTCATCGATCGGCCGATCGGGCCGTCCAGCCCTCCCCGGGAGGAACGCGTGAGACTCACTCGACGTGGCGTGCTGTCCGCCGTCACCGCCGCCCTGATCAGCGGCGCCGTCGCCGCGGCACCGGCGCACGCCGCCCCCGCACCCCTGACCGCCGAGCGGGCCGCCACCCTCACGGCCGCGCTCGGCGCCGACCGTACCGCCGGCTCCTACGTCGACGCCTCCGGGCGTACCGTCGTCGCCGTGACCGACGCGCGGGCCGCCGCCACGGTCCGGGCCGCCGGCGGGCAGGCCCGCCTGGTCACCCGCAGCACCGCCGCGCTGGAGCGCGCGCAGTCCCGGGTGGACCTCGGCGTCACCGGCACCGCGATCTACGTCGACCCGGTGACCAACCAGGTCGTGGTCGGCGTGGACAGCACGGTCAGCGCCGCCGACCGGGCCCGCATCCGAGACGCCGTGGCCGCCTCCGCCGGCAGCGCGCGCACCACCGACCTGGCCGGGACGCTGAGCATGCGGATCACCGGCGGCGACGCCATCTACGGCGGCGGCTACCGCTGCTCGCTCGGCTTCAACGTGCGCAGCGGCAGCACCTACTACTTCCTCACCGCCGGGCACTGCACCGACCTGTCGGCGAGCTGGTACGCCAACTCGGCGCTGAGCACCAAGCTCGGCGACCGGACCGGCAGCAGCTTCCCCGGCAACGACTACGGCATCGTCCGCTACACCAACACCTCGGTCGCCGTCGGCGGTTCCGTCGGTTCCCAGGACATCACCGCCGCCGGTGACGCATACGTCGGCCAGGCCGTCACCCGCCGCGGCAGCACCACCGGCACCCACAGCGGCACGGTCACCGCCCTCAACGTCACCGTCCGGTACGCCGAGGGTGTCGTGCGCGGCATGATCGGCACCAACGTGTGCGCCGAGCCGGGTGACAGCGGCGGCCCGCTCTACGCCGGCAGCACCGCGCTCGGCCTGACCTCCGGCGGAAGTGGCAACTGCCGCACCGGCGGCCAGACCTTCTTCCAGCCGGTCAAGGAGGCCCTGAGCAAGTACGGCGTCTCGGTCTTCTGATCCCGCCCCACGTGGCGGACCGGCGTCGCTTGCGGCGTCGACTGCGGGCCCGGTTGCCCAGCTGCGGCGGTCCGGCGGGGCCCCGCCGCTGCCGTTCCAGGCGCCGGCGGGCCCGCTTCGACAGGTCCTCCTCCGGGTCGCCGGGACGGAACACCCCCCAGACGACCCACCCGGCCATACCCAGGAACGCGAGGCCGCCGCCGCCGGCGGTGAGCGGCACCAGGCTCGGGATCCAGGCATCCTCGGAGTCCCGGTCGACGACTCGCGCCGGGACCGGGCCGACCGGGCGTTCCTCCAGGTACGGCTCAATCGTCACCTCGGCTATGCGGAACTCTCCGCCGTCGGCGACGAACTCCCCGGTGCAGGTCCACCCCTCGTTTTTTCCTTCGAACGGGACACACCGGGTGACCCGCACCTGGCCGGGCGACCCGGCGTACTCGGCGAGAGTGGCGCCCACCCCCTGCACGAGCAGCAGTAGGCCGAGCACTCCGAGGAAGCCGGCGAACCCGCCGACGATGAGGAGCAGCTGCCAGTCGAGGCCACCGAGCCGCCATCGTGCCGGTGGTTCCGCCAGGTCACGTCCCATGCCCGGGGATGGTACGAGTGCCGGTCCACGGTCGGCGTTCTCGTGACGTACCGGCGGGGTGGCCGGGCCCGGCGCTACCCTCGCCGTGGGGGTGAGGCCGGGTGGTGCAGGTGGCGGTCTGCGGCCCGGCGTCGGCGACGCCGGCCGAGCTGGCCCACGCCCGCCGGGTGGGGGAGCTGCTCGCCGCCCGCGGCGCGACCGTCCTCTGCGGAGGTGGCGGCGGGGTGATGGCGGCGGTCGCCGCCGGCGCCCGGGCCCACCACGGCCTGGTCATCGCGGTACGCCCCGACGACGGTACCGCCCCCGGCCCGGTCGCCGACGCCTCGGCGACGCTGCTGACCAACCTGGGCCAGGCCCGCAACGCCGTCATGGTGTGGAGCGCCGACGCGGTGATCGCGGTGGGCGGCTCCTGGGGCACTCTCAGCGAGGTGGCGCTGGCGATGCGCCGGGGCGGGGTGCCGGTGGTGGTGCTCGGCGGCTGGCGGGTGGTGGACGCCACCGGGGCGCCGGTGTCCGGCCCGCACCACGTCGACACGCCGGAGGAGGCGGTCGGTGTGGCGCTGGCGGACCGGCCGGGCGACGGCGGCTCCGGTTTGGCACGCCGAGCGTAGCCTCTTCCCATGATCAGGTGTTGTCGGTTCACGATTCCCCGGCGGCCGTCTCGGTGAGGCGGTGGGCCCGTGGCGCGTGGCCGGTCGCGCTCTGGACCGTCGTTCTGGTCGGGCTCTGCGCGATCGGACTCGGCCCGTCGTTCTCGGGGACGAGCTGCGACGAGCGGGAGGCGGCGGTCGCCGCGCCGCTGCACACCGACGTGGCGCCGGTCGCCCGGGAGTTGGCACCGCTCGGCACGATCCTGGAGGTGCACTGGCTGCAGCGGGTCGACGGGGGACTCTGCGACCTCGGCCCCGGTGCCCTGCGCGCGGCCCGCGAGGGTGTCGCCCGGGTCGCCGACGTGGCCGCGTTGACGCGACTGACGGCACGGGACACCGGGGATCCCGTCGCGCCCGACGCGCGGCTGTCGCCGTGGCTGCCGTCTCGCCCCGACTGGTGGTCGGGGCCGGCGCTGGACGCGCGCTTCGACGCGGGGGCCGACGAGGCGTCGGCCTGGTACTGGCTGGATCAGGACAGCGGTGTCGTCTACTTCCGTTCCGACGTGGACCACGAGCCCGGCGGCTGACGCCGCAGGCCCTGCCGCCGTCGGCACCGTCCCGGCCCGAGACCCGTCCCGGGCCGCCATTCACGGGGGAGGAAGCACTGCGGAAGGGTCCGCGCGGACGGACCCAGGACAGAAAACGGTCGGTCAGGTGGGGGCGATTGCCGCTGTCGAGCTGGGCGATGTCGTCCTCGGCCTCGTCCTTCAGCTCCGACAGGTGGTGCCGCAGCCCGTGCCGGTCGTCCGCGTACGCGTCGAGCAGGTCGAGCTTCGCCGAGGCGCACGGCCAGGGATGGGCGTCGACGCGACACAGCCACATCGGCCGCAGGGGAACGTGCCGTGTCGCCTGCTCGATCATGCGATCACCGTGACCCGGTCGACCCGGACGGAGGCGTACCGCTCGCGGGGGTCCACCGACCCGTCCTGCCGTACGTCGTGCCCACGCAACTCGGCCCAGCGCTCGCCGCCGTGCGTGGCCTGGCCGACCACCTCCTCGACGCGCATGCGCAACGGGCCCGCGCCGAAGGCGTAGTCGGCCTCCGGGACCGTGATGGTGGCTCCAGGCCTCATGGCCGTGCCCAGGACAGCAGCCGGCGGTGCCCCGGGTGTGGCGTTCACCCGGCCCGGGCCTCGGAACGGCGGGACGAGTGGACCGATCGGACCCGGTACGCGCGGCGGTGGCGGTGCTGATGGCTGGCTCGGCTTCTGCTCGGGCTGCGGCTTGTCCCTGGGCACGGTTCTCCCCTGTCTGTCGGCGTTGGAGATGGGGCCACCCCGCCCTCGCCGGGGCGGCCCCGCCACGAACGCGACCGCCGGGTTCGTTTCCTCCACCGGCCGCGCCGTCCTGGCTTCCACCCTGGACGCCCGACTCATACGCTGGAAACAGTGACCGCACGATCGCGGAGCGTGGCGGTCGGTTGGAGGCGGGTGAGGAATGCCGTGGGAGACCGTGGAAGGGCGTGGAAGCTGTGGGAATCTCGCCGTCGGAGTACCTTCTGCGCGAGCTGCGGCGACGGCGGACGGCTGCGGGGCTGACTCAAGCCCAGCTGGGCGAGCGCGTCTTCTGCTCCGACTCCCAGGTAAGCGCGATCGAGACCGGTACGAAGCCGCCCACTCGGCCTTACCTGACAGCCGTCGACGACGCGCTGGGCGCGGACGGCTACTTCGCGACCCTCTGGGATGAGTTGGTCAAGGGCGACGCCGCGCCGATCTGGCTCCGTGAGTGGATTGAGATTGAGCGCGAGGCGACCGCGCTGCGCTGGTACGAGCACGCTTTCGTGCCCGGCCTCCTGCAGACAGAGGGGTATGCACGTGCAACGTTCCGGGCGGCACGGGTGCCCATCTCGGAACTCGACCAGCGGGTCGCGGCGCGCATGGAGCGGCAAGCCGTCCTCGCCCGCGAACCCGCCCCGCAGCTGTTCGTGGTCCTGGATGAGATGGTCGTCCGACGGGCATGCGGTGGCGCGGACGTGATGGCCGAGCAGCTGCAGCACCTCATCGCATGCGTCGAACAGCCGCATATCCAGTTGCACATCGTCCCGACGTCGGCTGGCATGTACTCGGGCCTGGCCGGGGCTTTCATCGTCGCCGACCTGCCGGACGGATCTCGGGCCGGGTACGTCGACAACCAGCTTGCGGCGCAGATCGTGGGACAGGCCGAGGAGGTTGCTAGCCTTGGATTGTCCTGGGACGCGGTCCGGGGCGAGGCCCTCCCGCTCGGCCTGACACTCGACGTTCTCACGGAAGCGGCAAAGACATGGACATGACCGGTGCCAAATGGCGGAAGTCATCCCGCTCTTCCACGAACGGCGGCGCGTGCGTCGAGGTCGCCGACAACGTGCCGGGCGTCGTCGGGGTGCGGGATTCTAAGGATCCGGTCGGCCCGGCGCTGACCTTCTCGCCGGCCGCCTGGCGGGCGTTCGTCGCCCGGGTGGCCGACCGGGCCTGACCGACCCCGAGTACGAGAGTGCCCGCCCCCGATCGGGCGGATTCTGGGGGTCGTCGCAACACGCCTGGTCAAGGACTTGCTGAAGGCAGTCTAACGGGAACTGGCTGGAGCCTAGCGGGACGGGCGGGCCAGGCACTGGACACGGCCCACGCCCGGATCGCGGCAGAAGCGGATACGTGCGCTCCTAAAGTGCAACCCTGGTATCGGTGCGAGGCACACGGTCTGTTGCCTACGCGCGGCCGTGGCAGGCTGCTGTGCTCAGCCCGTCCAGATTGATGAAGTACCAGGTCGATCGGCCGAAGGCATGCAACACATCGCCTCTGCAGGTGTAGCGCAGTCCGCGGGCCTCCATGCCGTCGGGTAGCACCACGCGGCATCGCCCGCCTTCCTGACGCACCCCGTCTCGACTGATCCGCAGCAGCGTCGCGACGTCGTACTCAGGACCCCCTCCTCCGGTGAGGACAGCGAGGTCTGCGCCGCGTCGCAGCAGGTGGTGGGCAAACCTGTATGGGGAGGGCCCCCAGTCGGTCACCCGCTCACCGGCAGCAGACAAGATGTGAAACCCGCTGTAGGGACAGAAGTAGGCGGTCTCGCCCTCAACGTTAAGCGAGTAGCAGTCAGAGATGTAGGGCAGCTCGGCATCCAGCGGATAGAGCCAGTCGGCAGTCAGATCCTCTCTGAAGCGGGCGAGCCCGTGCCCTTCCGGGCCACTTCCGCCCATTGCTTCGTCGAAGTATCCGGCCCACACCTTGCCCGCGGGTGTGGTCAGCAGCTCCTCAATCCCGTCACCGATGTAACCGCGATGCCTGAGCTCGCCGCTGCTGGTCCACACCTCTGCGTTGACCGCGCTGGGCTTGGCCCGGGCGGCAGCCAGCAAAACGTGCCCCTCGGGCAGCGGCTGTACGAAACTCACCCGTAGGTCGGTCTCCACATCAACGGCACCGACGACTCGCCGCCGGCCGCCAACATGCCAGGTCACCTGCTTACGGATGATGCCCTCGCGGTAGGGCCACACGGCAAAGGCCGTACCGTCGGGACCTACGCCAACTGCCTCAGGCTCTCGCATCGTCGCGACCGGGTCCGATGGCATCACGAAGCCGTGGCGTTGAAGCGGCGCGACCGGGAGCCTCAACGCCTCCAGCCGCCGCCGAAGGCTCGCCTGGTCGCGTTCCCCATCAGTTCTCATCGCCAACATCATCTCAGCTTGGGAGAGGCCCCTGCTGGTGTCGTGTCAACGCAGGTGGGGACCACGTCTCACCGGGCCTCCGTGACGGACAGGACTGCGCTCACCAACGACGATCAAATGCGGAACCGGTCTTGCGGCGAGACATCCTCATTCCGGCAAGACCGCGCCGAGCGCAGGCGCACGCACGCACCGCGACGCTCGGTTGGCGGCATGAGGGAGCGCTCGTCCAGCCCAGCGCCGGTGCCGCACCCGGCGTTCGTCACACGGATAGCCGAGCTGCGGAGCTGAGCCGGCATAATGCGGCCAGCCACTGGACGGATGTCGGCGAGAATCTCCACGTGCGTCATCTGAGTCGGGATCAGCTCGCCGCTTCACCGCTGCCCGACGGCCCCTTGGCCCAGGCGTGGAGCACCTACCTGACGTGCTGGGCGCAAGGGCGGCGCCGCGACGCCTTGGCCAGCGCTAGCCGATTCGTTGACCTCCTGTCTGCCGCAGGGCTCGGCCCCTGCGCGGCTTTCGCCCGGTGGGTGTGCGCGATGCTGTTCGACAGCAGCGACTGGTGGGCCGGCCAGTGGGGCGGCGGCATGATCCTGCGCAGTGGCCGCTGGGAACGGCCAGCGGAGCCGGCGTTGACCGTCCACCCGATCGTCGTTCGGGTCCTCCTGCCCTACCTGATCGACGGGCTGCACGACCAGGACGGCCCGCACCTGCGCTGGATGTATCAGTTCGCTGTCGGCCAGAGCTACCGGCTCCCTCCCCGCGAATGGCACCAGATGACGGCCGCCATCGAAGCCCGGTGCGGGCTCGGGGCACCGCCGATCGCGTTACTGCAACACGCCGCCGACGACCCTAGAGCCCGTCGCATGCTGCGGGACGCGGAGACCGACTGACCCGCGCCAGGCCATTGCCGCAGCAGCGACCAGTACGCCGGAAGCGCGCCCGTTCGTCTCCCTGCCCCCGGCGCACCCGCACAGCCCGCGACTCCCCGCGCGAGTCGCGGCATGAGCGTGCGCTCGCGTCGCGTACAGACTTCCCCCGCCTACTTCGCCTTGCGATGATCCGGTGGTGACCTCCTACGTGTCCCACACCACCGTGGATTGTGCCGACGCCTACGCCTTGTCTCGTTGGTGGCAAGCCGTTCTCGACTACAGCGAGAACCCGGACGATCCGAACGAGCCCGGCCACGAGGAATGCATGATCTACTCCCGCGACGGGAGGCACCGCCTGCTCTTCATCGAGGTGCCGGAAGTAAAGCAGGTCAAGAACAGGATCCATCTCGACTTGCGTCCTGTCGACGGCACGCGCGACGCGGAGCTGGCGCGGCTGACCGAACTCGGTGCGGCCGTCGTGGCTGACCGCCGCGAGGCCGACGGAACGGGATGGGTTGTGCTTGCCGATCCGGAAGGCAACGAGTTCTGCATTCTTCGGAGCGACGCCGAGATCGGTGGCGAGCGGCCATGACGGCGTTGCGCTCGCCCGTGCAGCCGGTCGCTACGTCCGCTCATCGGCGTCCGGACGGCATCCGGGCCAGCTCGGCGTGACGTTACGTAGCGCGCGGATGCGGCAGAGCGTGCAGGTGATCAAGCGGCGCCGTCAATCTGCCCGAGCCATCGACGGACCGCTGAGAAATCCGCTTCGGTCAGGCCCACGTATGGGTCGACACGTTGCAGCAGCGCCCGCACCGGGTGGTGTGCTGCGACCCATCGCCGGTCAGCATCAGTTATCTCGTCGTCAAGCCAGACGAATGGGCGGCCGGCTGCCCACCGGGTAAGGAATACGGTCTTCCAGTGCAGGTCGTGCTCCGGATCCTCGTCGTCGTCCGGCCATTCGACGACCGGCAGGTCCGGAAGCCCGAGCCGTGGCGAGACGACCTCGTTCGCCTCCGCCATCCATGTCGTCGCCCAGACCAACTGGCATCCCAGTGCCAACAGCCTCCGCCCGTCATCTGGGTCAAGCCGATCGAGCAGAGGGTTGCCAGTACCGTCCAGTGGCTGCACGACGGCACCGCCCAAAGAATGCTCGCGGCTAACCGGCCGGGCTTTGAACGGGATCAGCGGTCCGTCGACATCGACGAAGATCAAGGGGCTGTTGGCAAGGCCGGCCATCACGCTCGAACAGTATCGTGGGCCCATCCGGGCTGAGCCAGGTGCGCGCACTCTCCCGCGAAGGACCGGCTGTTCGCTGCACGCACCCCTCATAACGCACCGGGACGCCAGGTCAGCGGCAGAAGCGTGCGTCGTTATCGCCGATGTGCTGCGAGGTGCTCATGAAGTCGACTCACCGCTCCCCACAGGTAGTAGGCGGGGAGTCCTCGCTCACCGCCGGTCTGACATCTCGCTGGCGGGCATCGCCCCGTATCTACGAGGTGAGCTTGGTGACCAGGCCGAGGCCCGCTTGGCTGGCCTGCTCGATCGCGCGGATCGCGGCATATGCGCATGTCCCGAGGGGTTCGCGGCCGGCCTTTTCCGAGGTGGCGTAATCGGCTTGTGCGGGGTGTCGAGGGCTGCTTCGCTGTTGCCCGTGACCGAACTTCGAACGCCGCGACTGTGCTTGCACGCCATCGACACAGCAGAGGGTGAACGCATCGTCGGGCGGCGCGCCGGAGCCGGGGATGCCTGGGCTGAGGATTTTCCTTTCGACGGCGACGTCATCGGCGTCACGGCCTTTCTCACAGCTACGGCCGCCCACGGGGACCAACGCCCTTTCGGGCACTACCGGGTCACCCGGACCGCCGACGGGAAGGCCATCGGTGGGATCGGTTTCAAGGGTCAGCCGGACGACGGATGTGTCGGGGTCGGCTACGGCCTCGCCCCATCAGCCCGTGGTCACGGCTATGCAGCGGAGGCACTCGTCGCCCTGCTGAACGTCGCGGCCGATCACGGATTGTCCCGAGTTGTCGCCGACACCACCGGGGACAACGTCGCTTCCCAGCGGACCCTCGAACGTGCCGGGTTCCGCCAAACAGGCACCAACGGTGACCTCTACCTATACGAGGTACTCCTCGACGCCCCTTCGCGGCCGGCGCAGACGCAGTAGCCCGATCGCCCGTTGGGGCAGCCCGTAGCTCCCGCGCGAACGGTGATCCTTCGGAACCGTCTATCGCTCATCGGCAAACCCCCGAGCGGCTGGCTATGTCTCGGAGGCCAGGTACGCGGCCAGGATGTAGTTGGGGTGCCGGTCGAGTTCTTGCGGGCCCGGTCGTAGCGCATGGTGGTTAGGGCTGACCGTGGGCACGGCGCCCGCCATTTTCAAGGAGTCACCATGCAGGTGATGGTGCTGGGCGGTACCCAGTTCATCGGCCGCGCCATCGTGACTGCGCTGCTCGACGACCACGAGGTCACCGTCCTTAACCGGGGTTCCAGGCCGCTGTGGGATCCGCGGATACGGCAGCTCGTCGCGGACCGCAACGATGCCGCCCAGCTGAAGGAACTAGGCCTGGAGGGCTTCGACGCGGTCGTCGACGTCTCGGGCACAGAACCGCACCACGTCACCAATGTGCTCGCGGCGTTGCCGGATCCTCAGGAGCTGCGCTACGTCTTCATCAGCTCGGCCGCCGTCTACAACCGGTCGGTGGCGTCCCCGCCGTTCCGAGAGGACGACCAGGCCGACGGCGACGCCATCTGGGGCGGTTACGGCGCGGCGAAGGCGGAGTGCGAGGCCGTGCTGCGCCGTGGGTGCCACACCGGTCTGACCGTCTTCCGGCCGCCGTACGTTTACGGTCCGCACAACCCGGACCCGCGCGAGCAGTTTCTGTGGGCTCGCATCCTGGCTGGCCAGCCGGTCTTCGTCCCCGGAGATGGCGACACCCGCATCCAGTTCTGCCATGCCCAAGTGCTCGCTCAGGTGGTGGCCGCCGCGTGCGCGGGCCAGCTGGCCGCGGGAACGTTCAATGTGGGCGAGCCGGCCAGCTACACCCTCCGCGAGTATCTCGCCATTCTCGGGGAGGTCGCCGGAGTGCCGCCGACGGTGGTCCCCGCCCCCGACCCCACCGTCCGTGCGCGTGACTATTTCCCGTTCCGCGACGCGGAACTGGTGCTCGACGTGACCCGGCTCGCCACGCACGGGGTGGCAAACCACGACGACCTAGCCAACGGTCTAGCCAAGACGCTGACCTGGTTCCGCAAGAACGGCGGCATCAGCGACGAACCGACCCCGCAGGAGTTGGCCTGGCGAGCCACGGCCCGGTGGTAGCGCTGGTCGTCAATGACGATTACCGGCTCGACCGGACCAAGCGGATCTCCTCGTCCGGCAGTCGTGTGGCCCGTGGATGGCCCTGCTGTCGGTCGGCGTCGAACACTGCCGCTGACCTGCTCGACTTGTCGGCTGCCGTCGCTCGTCACTCCTGTCCGTCGGCCGGCTTGGCTGTACGGATGGCTGTACAGCCCCCTCCTAATCCGTAGCCTGGGCCAGCCCGTCCGGGTTAGGGCCTGTCCGGCGGATCATGCCGGACAGGCCCGTGGTTCCGAGGAGGGTTCAGCGCTTGAGCGTGAAGGTGAAGTCGCCGGAGAGCTTGCCGCTCAGCCGGACTGCCGAAACGAGTTTCCCCTCCGTGATCAGTCTCTCGACCTCGGCCCGCGAAAGACCGCAGCCTTCAGCGATCAGTCGCACCGGCCGGACAGGGATCCGCGCCGCAGAGCGGACCGAGACGTCGATCACCTCGTGGTCCAGGTGATCCGATCCGCCGGTGTCGAGGCGCCAGGCGTTGTCCCAGTCGAGGGCGATGCGATTACGGCGCTGCACGACCGGATCCTGGAGCAGCTCAGCTGTCAGGCCAGGGTCGTTGTCATGCAGCCGGTCCAGCAGCTCAGGTCGTATGGAGCGCACAGTCATCCGTTCCAGGACCGTGAGCTTTGCAGTTTCCCCGCAAGCGGTACAGAGCGCGAGGAGCCAGGCGTCGATGAGCTTGTGGTTCGCGTTGACGCGAAATTTACCGCTTGCCCGGAAGCGCTCGGACGCGCACGCGTGGCAGCGGCGGCGAACGAGCGGCAGGCAGGTGGGCACGACCATCCAGTTTTTGAGCACAGAAGTACACCGGTTTCAGTGAGAAGTCCGCAGCAAAAAGGAGCGCGGCGCAGATGCGCGACGCGCGACAAATCAGCGCTCGGGAGGTCTCACAGGGTGTACAACGGCACGTCCTTGACTAGACGACTTGGTTCGGCGGCACGGTAATGGCGTACAGCGGCGCTGCGCCACTGGTTTTCGAGCGCCTCACCGCCAGGTTCTATCCGGCGGATCGAGGACGAAGCCAGAGCCAGATCGCTGCGACCACTGTTCGCAGCGGTTCAATCGCCTGCTGCTGCGTCCGTCCAGCGCCGTTGCTGTCATCCGCTGCTGTCACCAGGGGTGGGTTCGACCGTCGGGTCGACGGCGGGCACTGGAACCGCTGCCGGTGATGGGGCTCGGTCATTTCCGCGCGCTGCGGAAGTCCTGGTAGCCCATGATGTACACCGTCTGCGACGGGTTCAGGGCGTAGGGTATCGCCTTGCCGGTCTCGGCGAACCCGAGCTTGCGGTAGAACGCCCGGGCCCGGGGGTTGTCCTCGTGGACGCCCAGGGTCAGCCACGCGACGTCGGTGTGGTCGCGGGCGAAGCGGATCGCCGCAGCCATCAGGGCAGCGGCGGGTCCAGCCGGGCCACGGTGCGCCGGGGTGACGTAGACCGCGTAGACGTGGGCGTGGTCGGGAACTTCGGCAAGCGGCGCGACCGCAGCCGTCCCGACCCAATCGCCTGCCTCGCCGGTGGCGACGAATGTCGCTGACGAGGCGGAGTCGGCTTCGCGGGCCGCCTCCTGCTGCCAGACGGTGTCGCTGAAGGCGGTCGCCTCGGCAAGTGGCGTGCTGAACGCGGTCGGTGAGTCCTGGAGTGCCTCCAGCCGGATGGCCCTCAACTGCCGCCATTCCTCGGCGGCTATGCGGCGTATGTGGTAGATCATGAACGTCCATTCCCGCTGTGAGCTCAACTGTTCGGTGATGCAGTCTGCTGCAGAGCCCCCTTGCCGGCGCTCTTCAGGGGTGAAGCTAGACGCAGTGCGTGGTCAGCCGCGGCCATTCCTCGGCTCACCCCGGCCGGGCATCGCAAGGTGCAGAAACCTCGCGATCCGCCCTCAGTGGGGGCGAATGCGGGTGCGGTGGCGAAGAGGAGAAAATGGACGAATGAGGGAGCGGACCGGCCTGACCCAGGTGGAGTACTTCGTACTGCACGAGTCCGACGGCGACGCGCCCCTGCCCGAGATCGCCGACGCCTGGCTCGACAACGGGGCGAGGTCTCCGACGGTCGAGGAGGCCCTGCCGGCGCTCGCCGGGGCGCTGGTGAGCCTGACTGCCAACGGTCTGGTGGAGGTGCGCCGGTTCACCAGCTGGCCGGCACCGTGGAACGGCGGCGTGCGGGTCGAGGATGAGCACCTGCGCGCCGAGGTGGGTGGCGCCGACCCCTGGCTGCCCGGCCCCGCCCGGACCGGTCTGCTGGTCGCCCGCGTCACCGACCAGGGCGGGGCGTACCTCTGACTCCCGGCCCCGGGGCGTCGCCGCGCGGTGGCAGACTGCCCCTCCTTCACCTACTCGGGGCTCGCTCAGGCGTTCCAGCTGTTCGACGAGCCGGGCCACGGCGCGGAGGTCTACTCGCTGATGCGGGACAGCGACCTGCCGCCCGACCAGTACCTGACCCGGTTCTTTGACACCGGCGACGAGCGCTAGGGGACGGTGAGCTGACTCAGCCCACCGCGGCCCGGAGCAGGGCGATGTCGTGCTGGTCGACGGCGCGCGGCGGGTAGCCCTCCCGGAAGCGCAGCTGCTGGGCGACCGACAGGCAGGGCACCGGCCGCCCGCCGATGGTGCCCGCGGCGAAGCCGTCCGCGGCGTAGCCGAAGCTGGCGCCGTCCAGCCCCTCCTGCACCCCGCTGCCGTCCGGCCGGAACGCCACCGGGTGCAGGTCGACCCGCCGGCCGTCCGGCGCGGTCAGCTCGGCGCGGACCGGCAGCCAGTCCACGGTCACGGCGAAGTCGAGCCGGTGCAGCAGGGCGAGGACCTCGGCCTGCTGGGCGGCGTCGACGGCGAGGTCGAGATCGCCGTGCGGTCTGGTCTGCCGGCCGACCACCGCGTCGACCGCCCAGCCGCCGGCCACCCAGGCCCGCAGCCCGTGCGCGGCGAACTCCGTCAGCAGCGTGGTCACCTCGTCTGCGTCCACCCGGCCAGCCTGCCAGACGGTGCCGACGCGCCCTGGCAGGGTGCGTCTGTGGCGGACCGGCCGCAGGTGGCGAGGCTGCACCACCGCCGCAGGCCGCTCTCGTCCAGGAACAGCCACCCGCACCGCTCGTCGGGGCAGGCCCGCACGGTGAGCCGGCGCGGGTCGGCCAGCAGTTCGGCGGCGCTCCAGGCGACCGCGTGCACGGGCAGCCGCAGCCCGGCGGTCAGGTCTGGCCACCACCGACCCCGACCGTCGGCGTCGCGCCGGAAGACCAGCGTCTTCGCGGCCTCCTCGGCGTACCGGGCGACGGCGGCGAAGGCGCGCCGGTCCTCGGGGTCGGTCAGGCAGGCGTACAGCCGGGCGCGTAGCGCGCGGGCCTCGTCGAGGGCGGCGTTCGCCCCGACCGGATCCCGGCGGGCCAGGTCGAGCAGGCGGCCCACGGTCACCTCGTCGGCCAGCCCCACGTGGCCGGTCCAGACCGCCAGGGTGCGGTAGCCGCGCAGCCACTCCGCGCCCGGCATCGGCGGCTGGTGGCCCCAGCCGGCGAAGGTGTTGCAGAACTCCAGCGCCGGATGGCCGCCGACGCTCCACGGCAGGG
The DNA here is from genome assembly GCF_018070095.1 of Micromonospora sp. U56. NCBI lineage: Bacteria > Bacillati > Actinomycetota > Actinomycetes > Micromonosporales > Micromonosporaceae > Micromonospora > Micromonospora sp. U56. The sequence goes on along the minus strand of NZ_JAGPYL010000015.1, from coordinate 52,001 downwards.
ACTCGCCGCGGACCCGTACCTCGTACACCGGTCGACCGGTCCGCTCCAGGCGGTGGTCGGCGCGCAGGATCCGCCGGTGCACCTCCCGCAGCCGGTCACCCGGCTCGACGCCCAGGTCGTCCACCAGCGTCCGGCGGGTGCGCCGGTACAGCCGCAGTGCGTCGGCCTGCCGGTCGCCCCGGTACAGCGCGGTCATCAGGGTGGCGACCAGATGCTCCCGGGTCGGGTGCCGGCCGACCACCGGGGTCAGCTCGGTCACCACGCGGGCGTGCTGGCCCAGCGCGAGCCGCGCCTCGGCGCGCAGCTCGACGCCGGTGAGCCGGCGTTCCTCCAGCGGCCCGTCGAGCCGTTCCCGCAGCACGTCATCGGCCGTGCCGGCGAGCAGGGGGCCCCGCCGCAGCGCCAGGGCCCGGTCCAGCAGCCGGACCCGCTCGGCCGGGTCCGTGGTGGCGGCCGCTCGGTCCACCAGTTGGACGAACTCCACCGCGTCCACCCGGTGCCCGTCCGGCTCCACCAGGTAGCCGTCGCCCCGGGTGGTGATCCGGACCTGGTACGGGGCCAGCGACGCCCGCAACCGCCCGATGTAGGTGTGCACGGCGCCCCGGGCCGAGGTCGGTGGGTCGCCGTTCCACAGCAGATCGATGAGCCGGTCGGTGCTGACCAGGTGGCCGACGTCCAGCAGCAGCACCGCGAGGACGCACCGCTCCTGCCGCCGGCTGCCCAACTCGACCGGCTCCCCGTCCCGCCGCGCCTCGAACGCCCCGAGCAGAAGAAACTCCATACCCGTCCTGACCCCCTGACCCCCCACCACGGTTGTCACCGCGGGGGGAGAGGCGTGGTCAGGGAGTGGTGAGGGGAGGGGGTGAGGGTGGGGGCGTTCTGACACCGATGGAGGAGCAGAGATGCGTAGGAGAACGAGTGTCGCCGTGGTGGCGGCCATGGTCGCGGTGGTCGCGGCCGGGGCGACCCCGGCGTCCGCGGAAACCACCGGGGGTACGGGGGGCTGGGTGCCCGCTCCGCAGGGATCCTTCGAACAGCCGGCCGGGGCCCGGTGCGACTTCGCCATCCGCAGCGAGCCGGTGCGCGACGAGGTTCGCAAGCTGGTGCTGGACACCAACCCGGACGGCTCGCCCCGCCGCGAGCTGTACGCGGGGGACCTGATCGTCAAGGTGACCAACACCGACAGCGGGGCGAGCACCCAGGTGGACGCCAGCGGCATGGCCCTGATCGAGTTCCACCCGGACGGGTCGCAGACCTGGTACGCCAACGGCCCGGCGCTCTTCGGCTTCCGGCCGGACGGCGGCACCCTGCCGCGCGGGTTCTGGCTCATCGACGGGCAGTACGTGATGGAGTTCAGCCCGACGTTCTACAAGACCCTCACCATGGTCCACGGCACGACGCACAACGTCTGCGAGGACCTGGACTGATCGTCCCGCCGCGCCCCCGGGTGGCCGCCCGGGGACGCGGCTCAGACGCTCTCCTGCCAGATCTCGAACCCGGTCGGCGGCGAGTGGGTGAAGCGGCCCCAGACCGGGTGGGCCGAGATCCGGACGAACCAGTCGTCGAACGGCTCCGGCCCGCCCCGGAACCACCAGTCCTCGTGGTGCCCGGTCCACTCCGGGTCCGGCCCGAACCGGTATTCGGCGCGCAGTTGGACGTACCCCTCGTGGTCGCCGTCGGCGTCGACCACCTCGAACTGGCGCACGACGCTCAGGACGAACGCGGCGTCGCCCGTCGCGCCGACCGTCGCGTACTGGAACAGCAGGCCGTCCTGGTCGGGCAGCTCGGTCGACACCTCGAACTCGACGGCGGCGAAGCGTCGCACGGCGTCCAGCAGCCGGGCCGGCGGCGGGACGGTGGAGTCTGGCGCGGCGAAGCCACCGAGGTCGCGGAAGGCGGCCTCGGCGGCTTCGATCGGCAGTCGTCGGGTCATGCCGTCATCCTGCCCGCCCGGGCCCGGCGGCGCGGGCCCGGGCGTCGGCGGGTCGGCCTACGGCCACGGCCCCGCCGCCAACTGCTTACCGATGTACGCCAGCACGTTGCGTGCCTCGGCCGCGGTCTTCGTCTGCAGGATCAACCGGTTGACCTCGGCGTAGTAGGCCGGACTGTGGGTGGTGGAGTGCACGGCCGCGCCGAGCGGGTTGGCCGAGCTGACGAACCGGGGCAGGTAGACGCCGTTCGCCGCCTCGTTGATGCCCACCCCGAGGCTGGTCAGGTGCGCGCGGGCCGGTGCCGCCGCCTTGGCGCCGCTGGCCACGATGTGGTGCGCGGCGGTCTCCGCCGGGCGGACCACGTTCGCCGCGGTGAGGCTCCCCGCCAGGGCCTTCGCGTTCACCGAACACGGACCCGAGTTGTGCACGAGTACCGCGTCGGCCGCCCGGCCGTCGCCGGTCACCACGTAGAAGGTGTGGATGCCCGCGACGGTCAGGTTGTGCACCCGGTCGACCCGGGTGTAGGGCGCGACCCCGTCCACCATGGCGGTGCGGCCGTCGGCCAGCCGGACGACGTCCCCGAGCGCGAGATCACCGGCGTCGACCCAGGCCCCGGCCCCCACCACCCAGAACGGGTGCTTGTCGGTGGCGGTGATGACCTCGCCGTTGACCTCGACGTCGACCAGGTGCTTCACGCCCTGGCCGATGATCAGGTGGGTCACCTCGCGGGGTCCGCGCTCACCGGTCTCCGGGTCCTCGGCGAGGACCAGGTCGCCGGTGCGGACGTCCTCGATCGGCTTGGTGCTGCCGTCGGCCATCACCACCCGGGTGCCGGCGGCGAAGCTGTTGCCGACACAGGGGATCTTGGCGGCCGTCTCGACCACCTTCTCCGCGGTGCTGGGCACCGCGCGGGCGGCGACGTCGTCCGCGGCGGCCGCCGCCACCTTCGGCGCCGCGGTGGCCGCTCCCTTGATCGCCGAGGTGGCCATGCTCGCGCCGGCGCTGCCGACGATCGAGATGCCCGCGTCGATCAGTTCCGCGTTGGACTTGCTGACCCCGGCCGCCTGCAGGCCCGAACTGGTGAAGGAACTGGTCTCCTCGCCGCTGAACAACTGCCGGGCACCGCTGATGGCGACGTCGACGCCGTGCACCGCCACCGCGCCACCGGCGACCGCGCCCACACCCGTCCAGCTCGTCGCGGCCCCGAGTGCCACGCCCGCGGCGGCCTCGGCGACACCGCCGACGAGTTTCACCCCGCCGAGCACCCTGTTCCAGGGGAACCTGCCGTCGGGATCACCCAGGCGTATCGGGTTGTTGTAGGCGTACGTGTAGAGCGCCAGGTTCATCGACGCGTACACGCCGCCGTTCGGGGTGCCCTCCAGGTAGTTCTCCAGCACCGGGTCGGGCGTCTGCCAGACCTGGGTACGCGGGTCGTAGTAGCGGGCGCCGTAGTAGTAGAGGTTGGTCTCCTGGTCGTACTCCTTGCCGGTGTACTGGTGCGGCACCGGCTGCGAGGAGTGCTCGCTGACCCAGGTCTCGCCACCGGGGAAGTACTGCAGGTGCTCGCTCATGCCGCCCTGGTCGTCGGTGACGAACCCGGTCGACCCGAGGTGGTCGCTGTGCGAGTAGTACTGCCGGTCCTCGCGGCGGAAGTCCGGCTCGACCAGCTTGGTGATCAGCTTGTCCTGGCCGATGTAGACGTGCTTGAACTCCTGGTTGCCCCGGGTGGAGTAGTTCTGGTTCGGGTAGATGTGGAACTGCGCCCCGTCCTTGACCACCCGGCTGCCCTGGTCGTCGTAGTGGTAGCGGGCGCTGTTCGGGGTGCCGCCGGCGTTGTCGCAGGACGCCGGGGTCTGCGGCAGCGTCTTGCTCTGCACGTTCTCGTGGCTGCAGGCGAGGCGGTTCTCCTCGTCCCAGATCATCTGCCGGCGCGGTCGGGGCTGCTGCTCCCGGCTGATCTGGTTGCCGTTCTCGTCGTACTGGAAGGTGTAGATGCCGATGCTGGTCGGCGCGTGCGGCTTCCCGCTGCCGTAGGCGTACCCGTAGTTGTAGCTGAGCTTGCCCTCGACGATCGTGTTGCCGTTGCTGACCAGCTCGTGGGTCTGGCTCTTGCTGGTGATGTTGTGCAGGCTGTCGTACTTCAGGTCGACCCGGTAACGGTCGGTCTGCGGGGTACGCGGCTGGTAGCTGCCCTCCGCGTGGGTGAGCTGGTAGAGGTCGTCGTAGGTGTAGCTCTGCTTGCTCGGGCCGCCGACCTGCATGCCGACCTCGGGGCCGCTGGGCGCGACCGTGTCGTTGGCGATCGACATGATGTTGCCGACGTTGTCGTAGCTGTAGTCCAGGTTGTGGAAGACGTAGCCGTTGGAGAGCTTCGCCTGGATGTTGCTCAGCCGCCGGTCCTCGGTGTTGTACGAGTAGCGGGTGCGGGTGCCGTTGCCGGTGTCCAGCAGGATCCGCTGCTCGAACTTGTCGTAGTCCAGCCGCTTCAGGTAGTCGTAGCTGAACTCGCCCTTGACGCCCCGGGCCGAGTCGACCTGGCCGCCGCTGTTGTAGTGGTAGGAGAGCTTCTCCCCGTCCGGCCAGGTCATCGAGAGCATCCGGTTGAACGAGTCGTACCGGTACTCGGTGGTGAAGGTCTGGATGTGGCTGCCCTGGGCCGGGGTGGTGCGGGACTCCTTGATCAGCTCGCCGAGCGGGCCGTACCGGCGGTTGACCTTGCCGGCGCCGTCGACCACGTCGGTGATCCGGTTGGCCGCGTTCTCCGGCGCCCCGGGAGCCCCGTAGGTGTAGCTCACGTTGTTCGCCGGGAAGACCGGGTACCGGATCGCCTTGAGCCGGGTGTAGTCGTAGTCGTACTCGATCGCCTTCGACACCGCCGCCAGCTTGCTGGTGACCTTGCGGACCAGGTTGTTGGCCAGGTCGAAGGTGGAGCTGACGGTGCCGGAGTCGGGGCTGGTCAGCGACGTCCGCCGGCCGAAGTTGTCGTACGTCGAGCGGGTGACGTTGCCCTTGTCGTCGGTCGCGGCGACCAGCTCACCGATCGGGTTGTAGCGGTAGCTGGTCCAGATGACCGGCTGGCCGCCGGCCGGGTTGAACTCCTTGACCGCCGTGGTGATCTGTCGGGCGTCGGTGTAGGTGCGCTTGGACTTGCCGTTGGCGTCGGTGACCACCGTCTCGAACTGGGTCACCCCGTCCCGGTCCGGGCCGAAGCCGTACTCCATGGTGGTGGCGGTGCCGTCCGGGAAGGTGGTGCGGGTGGTCCGGTCCAGCACGTCGTAGCGCACCTCGGTCGGGGTGACCGGGTCGTACGCCGGGTTGAAGGTGAGGTTGCCGGCGCCCTTCGGCTCGGTCACCGGGTACCAGCTCTTCACCGCCCGGCCCAGGAAGTCGTACGTCACCCGCCCGGAGACCACCATCACGTCCTCGGGCGCGCCGTCCGGGGCGGCCGGCACCGCGGCGTCCTTCTTGGTCTGGGTGGTGCGGTTCAGGCCGTCGACGAAGGTGATCGTGTCGATGGTGTCGTCGCGGACACCGCCGTCGGCCTCGCGGTCCACGTGCCGGGTGACCGCGTACGGGTACGCCGCCTCCGGGTGGTACTCGAAGTCGATGGTGAACCGGTTCTCCGGGATCTCGTACGGCCCGGAGACCTGGTCGAGCCGCCCGACCGCGTCGTAGGTGTTGCGGATCTGCTGGTTGTTGAAGTCGGTGGTGGTCTCCACCAGGCCGAACTTCAGGTTGTGGGTGGCCGTCGACCGGTAGCCGAAGCTGTCGCTGATCGACTCGACGTGGGTGTCGACCACGTCGTCGTAGGTGTAGTCCAGCCGGTACCGCTGGCCGGCCTGGTTGGCCGGGCCGGTCACCGACTTCAGGTTGCCGTCGCCGAAGTACTCCAGGTCGGTGGTGGCCGTGGCGCCGTCGGCGAGGGCGACCCGCACCTGGGTGAGATCGCCGGTGGTGCAGTTGATCGTCGACTCGCGGTGCCGCATCAGCGTGCCGTCACCGCGTACGTCGATCTGCTTCGGCATGCCGATCAGGTACGCCGCCTGGCAGGCCGGGTCCTGCGCGGTGTAGACGATTCGCGCGTCGAGGTCGTCGGCGGCGCCCGCGTCGGCGGCGTCGAACTGCCGGGTCAGGTTGCCGACGTCGTCGTACTCCCGGGTGACGTAGGTGGTCTTGCCCGGGCTGGCCGCGCCCTCGTGGTAGTTCACGTCGGTTCGGGAGTTCTGCGGGAACAGCGTCGCGGTGGTGCTGGCCAGGTCGGCCGGGGAGCCCGGCGACGAGACGTTGCGGGCGGTGTAGGTCTGCACCGTCTCCTGGTACGGCCTGCGGGCGCCGTCGGCGGTCAGCTCCTGCTCCAGCAGCCCCTTGGTGTAGAAGCTGTCGGTGCGGAAGGTGCGGGTGACGCTGCGGCCCACGGCGTCGCCGTTGGCGTGGTCGCGGTGCTTCTCCACCACCGTGCCGTAGCCGCGGAACTCCCGCTCCCGCCGGTCGTAGACGCCGCCGTCGTAGTCGTAGGTGACCAGCTGCACGTCCTGGCCGTCACCGGGCCGGCCGTCGTCCACCGAGACCTTCGCCAGCACCCAGCGCGACTGGGGCTGGCCGTAGGTGTTGCCGTCGCGGCTGTAGTCGAACTCCATCCGGCCGCCCAACGGACGGTCGACGGAGGCGAGCAGGTTGGTCCGGCCGGTCCGGTTCTCGGCCACCACGAGCTGGTTGTCCCGGGTGGAGGAGAGGTGGTCGGCGTACCCGTCGCCGTTGATGTCCCGCAGCGCCTGCTCGGTACGGCTGGCGCCGGTGGCGATGTCCGCGCCCGGGTTGATCACGACGCAGACCACGGTGAAGCAGATGCCGAAGGTGAAGTAGACGCCGCCGCCCAGCTTGGCGTTGCGGTCGCCGTTGACGTCGGTGAGGCTGCCGTGGAACGGCACCGGCGGCTCGAACCCGTTGCCGGTGTTGAAGCCGACCCGGATCGGGCTGCCGGAGAGGACCTGGTCCAGCAGGCCGTCGCCGTTCATGTCGGCGAGCGTGCCGGCCGAGGAGGACCGGCCCTGGCTGAACGAGGCGCCACCGGCGAAGCCGTAGAAGTCGGTGTTGAAGCCGATGTTCAGCCCGGCGTTGGTGCCGCTGCCCTTGTTCAGGCCGGCGGGGTTGCGCCACTGCTCGGCGGCGGCGAAGGCGTACCCGAGGTTGAGCGCGACCTTGCCGTTCTCGTACACCCGGTCGGGCAGGCTGTCGCCGTTGACGTCGAGCAGGTCGAACGCCCCGTCGGAGCGGGTGCCGCCGAAGCTGCCGCCCACGCCCAGCGGCGGCATGTCGTTGCCGGACTGGGCGCTGGTGGCCGCGGAGGTGCCGGGCGGGCTGTCGTACCCGCGGCCGGTGGAGATGGTCCGGGCCGCGCTGCCGGCGCTGGCGTTGCCGGAGACGTTGGTGCTGCGCCGCACCGCCCCGTCGGGCAGCGTGCCCCGGGTGTCGCCGAGCGCGCCGTCCGGGTCGGTGTACTGCACGGCGCCGGCCCCGACCACGTCGGGGAACTGGTCGCCGTTGAGGTCGAGGAAGTCGACCTGCCCGGTGCTGTCGCCGGTGGCCAGGCTGCCACCGATCGACCCGATGCCGCCGCCGACGCTGCCGGTCAGCGACACCTGCTGCGACCGGGACAGCCGGGGCACCGCGGTCGCCCCGGCGAAGTCCTGCGGCCGGGGCAGGTTGATCGAGTCCACGCCCAGCCGGGAGCTGCTGACGCTGCTCCGGGCGATCCAGGAGTGCTCACCGGCGCCCCACCGACCGTCCTGCGGCGACGGGGTGAACGGGGTGACCTTCGGCGGGTCGACCCGGGGGTCGGCGGCGAAGTCGTCCTTCTGCGCCTGCGGGTCGACGCTGTCCGGCAGCTGGTCGCCGTAGTGCTCGTCGACCACCAGGTCGTCCTGGTTGATCGGCTGGGTCGCCCGGTCCTTGTTGCCGTTGTAGCCGACCGCGCCCCAACCCCGGTACGGCTGCGGGAACGCGCCCTCCTCGGCGGCGCTGTGGAAGGCGCTCGGCGCGCTCGACCCGCCCACGGTGACCGACTGGCCGGTGAGGAACGCGCGCAGCTTCGGGTCGGTGGTGCTGAAGTCGAACCACAGCTCGTCACCGGTGTCGGCGGTGATGTCGAAGGCCCCCGGCGAGGTCAGCACCCCGTTGGTGACCTGGAAGTGCCGCTTGGCCACCAGCTCGCCGCGGCGCTTGACGGTGAACGCCACCCGGGCGGTGGGATGCTCGGCGCCGAAGGCGAAGCTCAACGTCGGCTCCACGCTCAGCGTCCCGCCGCTGGTGACGGTGTACGCCGACTGCGGCGCGGTCAGCCCGTCGACCGGGTACAGGTCGAGGGTGTACGGCGGGTGCACGTCGATGAAGGGCTTGCCGTTGGCGTCGGTGAGCCGGTCGACCCCCGGCGCGGCGGTGTAGTAGGCCCGCGGCGTCCAGGTCAGCTTGTCCACGTCGACCGGGGAGTCGACCCGGATCCGCCACTGCAGCGTCTGTCCCTGCTGGACGTCCAGGTCCAGGTTGACCGGCACGCTGCCGGTGGTGCCGGCGGCCAACGTCTGCTCCAGCACCGGCGTGCCGTTGCGGGTGATCAGCACGGTCACGTCGTCGGAGGTGGCGCCGGCCTTCACCAGGTCGCCGGAGAGGTGCATGGTGCCGGTCAGCGGCACCTTCACCGTGGCGGCCCGGCCGCCCAGGGTGAAGTCGCGCGAGGCCTGGAACCGGTACGACGGCAGCCCGTTGACATCCAGCGGGTCGCCCACGCCGACGTAGCTGACCTTCGGGTCCCAGGTCACCTCGTCCAGTCCGCCGTCGGCGGCCGAGCCGACCCGGAAGTAGAGCCGGTCGCCGCGCGCCACGGTGACCGCGTCCACGCCGGTCGGCGTCTTCGCGCCGTCGTCGTCGGCCTCGATCCGGGCCGACCAGAGTTCGGTGCTCTCCTTCTGCACCGCGACCCGGACCCCGTCGGCGGTACGCGACTCGGCGCGCGCGGCGGCGGTGCCGGGGGCCAGCTGCACCGCGCCCTCGACCTGCACCGTGCCGTCGTACGGCGCCACCCAGCGGCGGACGCTGTCCAGCAGCGGGAACGAGTCGGTCAGCCGGTCCCGGTCGGCGTTGAACGAGTCGAACAGGCCGGTCGCGTCGACCTCGCCATGGCCGATCGGGACGGGGGTGTCAACGCTGACCCCGTAGACCGGGACGCCGTTGGCGCCCACCCGGCCGAACAGCACGCTGGCGCCGTTGACCAGGTCCTGGATGCCGTCGCCGTTGACGTCGCTGAAGTACTGCTCGGTGGTGGCGAACGAGTTGACGTAGTCGAGCTGGGCGGCGGCCGCGCCCAGGTAGCCCTCGACGCCCAGGGTCAGGGTGTTGCTGGACTCGCCCATGATCCCCGGCAGGTTCAGCGGCTGCGCCTGGGCGGCGAACGTCGCCTCACCGGTCGGGCCGGAGAGGTTCTTGCGGTACTTCACCGACCCGCCGTCGCGGAAGACCTTGTCGGGCAGCGAGTCGCCGTCGACGTCCACCAGCGCCAGCAGCCCCTTGTCGCTGCCGTGGCTGAAGCCGACCTTCACGCCGACCGAGCCGGACTTGCTGGGCGAGCTGCCCACGCCGACGTACAGGTGGCCGCCGCCGCTGGTGTTGGTGTTGGCGTTCAGCGCGCTGGCGTTGCCGGCCTGCTCCGGGGTGAGGTTCAGCGCCGCGCTGCTGAGCCCGTCACCGGGCGAGGTCCACGGCTGCGCCCGGAACGCCTGGTACTGCCCGGCGGAGTCGCGGATGTCGTCGTGGTAGCTGAACCGGTGCCGGTTGAACTCGTGGCCGTCGGCGTCGTACTGGATCACCGCGTCGAGCAGCGTCTTGGCGAACGCGCCCCGCTGGTAGGTGAACTCGTAGCGGCGGATCAGGTTGTCGTCGAGGGTGACCTTCACCTCGCGGAGCAGGTCCGCGGTGACCCGCTTGAAGCCACCCCGGGCGTCGATGGAGGTGTCGACGCGCAGCGCCTCGCCCCGCTCGCGGTCCCGGTCGAAGCTGACCGCGTACCGGCCCTCGCTGGTGCCCTGGCCGGTGTAGGTGATCTTGTCGACGTAGAGGTTGCGGCCGGGCACGCTGCCGCCGGCCAGGCCGGTGTCGTCCACCTTGGCGTAGTGGTAGCGCATGAAGTTCCCGCGCGGGTCGCGCACCTCGCGGACCGACCAGAGGAAGACGTTGCCCGCGTCGTCGGCCAGGCTGGCGTCGGTGGCCGGCCCGTCGGCACCCGCCACCGCGCCGTAGTGCCAGTGGATGCCGTTCTTGTCGGTGACCTCCCAGGTGTAGTTCTTCGGGTTCGTGCCGTGCCGGACGATCCGCGCGAAGCTGCCCTCGATCCGGGTGTGGAAGACCTTCTCGGCGCTGCGGGCCACCGGCGCGCCCCGGTGCGCCACGGGGGTGAGCTGTTCGCCGTTGAGCAGGTACGTCTCGCTCGGTCGCACCGGCGTACCGGGGCACGCCCCACCGGGTGTCCACCGAGATGCTGGGCACCGAGAGGTCCCAGCCCACGCCGGTCCAGCCGTTGCCGGAGGAGGAGCTGTAGGAGAGCCCGAGCTGCGGGGTCAGGCCCTGCCGGCCCGGCGGCACCTGGATCGGGTACGCCAGGTGGTTCTCGCCCTGGTTGTTCGCCGACGGCGGGGCGATCAGGTTGATCCCGGAGCCGGGGTCGGCGGCCTGGATGCCCTTGATCTGGTTGGGGTTGAACTGCACGCCCTCCGGGTGCTCCGGCACCGTCACGGTCGCGTTGATCATGTCGGTGAAGTGGTCGGTCAGCGAGGTGACGGTGTGGTTGACCTCGTCCACCGACACCCGCTCCAGGACCTGCCAGCAGGTCTGCACGTCGTCGAAGAAGTACGTGTAGATGTCCTGCGCGGTGAACTCCTCGGTGAGCAGCGCCGGGTCGTACGGCAGCGTGACCTGGATCGAGGCGGCGAACTGCTGCGGGTGCGGGGTGAACCGGTAGCCACCCCCCTTCGTCTTGCCCGTCACGTTGGTCATGCCGCTGTCCAGCTTCGGGGTCAGCCCCTTCGGCAGGACGGTGACGCCGATCCCGGTCGGCAGCCGGACCGCCTTCGGCCCGATGGCCAGCTTCGCCCCGCCGTACGAGACGGTGGCGGCGATCCCGGGCGCGACCACCTGCTGGTAGTCCGGCAGGGTCGCCGCGACGTTGGTCATCGCCGCGGTGCCGGCGCTCTCGCCGCAGGCCGGGCCGGGCGTGGTCGCCGACTGGGTGCTGGTGCGGTCCGGTCTGGGGCGCGCCACCGAGGCGGACAGTCCGGAGGTGACGAGGGCGAGTACCGCGAGGACGGCCAGCAGCCTGGTCCATCGGCTCGTCAGAGCGTGGAGGCGGAACCCGGGGAGGGGAGGATGCCACATGGTCGAGACCCCTTCGGCGGCACACGTGGGACGAGGGCTCACGCAGTATCGACAGGTCTCAGCGCCGGGCGACATTGGCCATCGCAGTATTTAAACTGTCGGATAGTAGATGTAACGCCTACTCAGCGTGAGGCGCTGCGGCTTCCCTCGCCGGCACGTCCACCCCGGATTCAGCTCCGCGCGGCACCGCCGGCCGGGGTTCCCGGGCCCCCGGGCGCAGCCCGCCGACCAGCAGCGGGGCCACCGTCAGCACCAGGCAGGCCGCCGACATCACCCACAGCGCCGGGATCAGCCCGAGCGCCGCCGCCGACCAGCCGCCCAGCAGCGCGCCGACGGGCAGCCCCAGGAAGGCCAGCGAGCCGGAGATGCCGATCACCCGGGTCTGCAACGCCTCCGGCACCCGCTCGTAGAGCGCCGCGCCCAGCAGCGGGTTCACCGTCGCGATCGCCATCCCGGACAGGAACGTCACGGTGAGCACCACCACCAGCTCGTCGCTGAGCGCGAGCGCCAGCAGCCGGGGCGTACCGCTGGCCGCCGCGCCCACCGCGAAGGTCAGCTGGCGGGGCAGCCGCGGCCCGGCGGCGGTGAAGAGCACGTTGCCCAGCAGCGCGCCGCCGGAGAAGACCCCCAGCACCAGGCCGAAGCCGGCCGGGTCGCCGAACACCTCGGCCACCCAGAGCGGGATGTAGACCGCCACGCTGGCGTTGGCGAACATGTTCAGCGCGGAGACCACCACCAGCATCGTCAGCAGCATCCGGTCGGTGCGCAGGTAGCGGAAGCCGCCGCGCAGCGCCCGCAGGTAGCGCTCCCGGGGCGCCGGCTCGGTGGGTGCCGGCGGGTGCACGAGGACGCCGATCAGCAGCGCGCAGACCGCGAAGGTCGCCGCGTCGATCCAGATCGCCCGGGTCACCCCGACCCAGGCGATGAGCAGCCCGCCGAGCACCGCGCCGAAGAGCGTCACCCCGCGCACCAGCCCGTCGTAGGCCGAGGTGAGCCGGATGAGCGGCACCCCGGCGCGCTGCGCGGCCGGACGGAACATCACGTGCTTGACCCGGTCGCCGATGCCGCGCAGGCCGCCGGCGACCGCGACCAGCGCGACCAGCGCGCCGAACCCCAGCCAGGGCGCCAGCGCCACCACGGCCATCGCCACCGCGCTCGCGGCGTCCGCGACGATCGAGGTACGGCGCACCCCGAACCGGTCGGCCCAGGGCGTGGCCAGCGCGCTGGAGAGCATGTAGGGCAAGGTCTCCGCCGCCGCGACGAGGCCCATCTTCGTCGGGCTGCCGGTGGTCTCCAGCACCAGCCAGGGGATCGCCACCACCGAGATCCGGCTGCCCAGGTTGGAGATCAGGTCGGCGGCGACCAGGACGGTCAGCTCCCGCCGCGGCTTCACGCCGGGCTGCCGATCCCCGCTCCGGTGGCCTCCGGCGCCGGTGGCTGCGTGGCGGCGTGCCGGGCCCGCAGGGCCAGCTTGTCCACCTTGGCCGAGCGGTTGAGCGGCAGCGCGTCGAGGAACTCCACCCCGCCGGGCGCCCAGGTCTCGCTCAGCTCGGCGGTCACCAGCGCGATCAACTCGTCGCCGGTCACCGTGGCCCGCGGCGCGCGCACCACGTACGCGTGGGGCAGCTCGCCGGCGACCGGGTCGGGAACGCCGACCACCGCGGCGGCGCGTACCTCGGGGTGGCCGGCGAGGACGTCCTCGATCGGGCGGGAGTAGATCGGCCAGCTGCGCTGCCGGGTGAGGATCCGGTCCTGCAACCGGTCGACCAGGTAGAGGTAGCCCTCGTCGTCGAGGTGGCCGATGTCGCGGGTCCGGACCCAGCCGTCGACCAGCGTCTCGGCGGTCAGCTCCGGCTGGCCGTGGTAGCCGGCGAAGCTGAGGTTGGTGCGTACCCACACCTCGCCGTCGGCGCCCGGGGGGAGCACCCGTCCGTCGGCGTCGCGGATCTCGATCGCCACGTCCCCGTACGGCTTGCCGCAGGAGCGCAGCCGCTCCGGGTGGGCCGGGTCCTCGGCCAGGCCGGGCAGCGCGGTGATCACGACGGCCTCGCTGAGGCCGTACACGATGCGCAGGACCGGGCCGAAGCGCGCGATCGCCTGCCGCAGCCGGGCCGGCGCGGCGGGCCCGGCGCCCACGTTGAACATGAACATCGCGGAGAAGTCGGCGCCGTCCAGGGCCGGGTGGTCGAGCACCTGGTAGAGCATCGGCGGGGTGACGAAGGTGGAGTTGATCCCCTCCTGCTCCACGGTGCCGATGAACGCCACCGGGTCCCACTGCTGGCGCAGGAAGAGCACGCCGCCGGTGAAGAGGTTGAACAGCGTGGTGATCTGCCCGCTGGCCAGCCACATCGGCGAGTGCGACAGGTGCCGCAGCAGCGGGAACCCGGCGGCGCGGAAGTCGGCGGCCAGGGCGAGGATCTGCCGGTAGAAGCTCTCCCGGTGGTGCACCAGCTTGGGCGTGCCGGTGGTGCCGCTGGTCTGCAGGAACGACTCCGGCGTGGGTGGGGCGTCGGGCAGCTCGACCGGGGCGCCGGGGGCGAGTTCCGCGCCGAGGCGCAGCACCGGCACCCCGGGCAGCGAGGCGGCGATCTCCGCGCCGAGGCCGTCGGTGGCCCGGGCGTCGGGTACGAAGGCGTCGGGACGAGCCAGCCGGACGAACTCGTCGATCTCCCGGCGCGAGGTGACCGGGGCGATCCACATCGTCCGGCAGCCCAGCAGGTGCAGCGCGAGCTGGAGCAGCGGCCCCTCGACCGCGTTGCCGAGCATCACCAGCACCGCCGCGCCGGGCCGTACGCCGTGCGCGGCGAGCGCTCCGGCCAGCCCGCGCACCTCGTCGGCGACCTCGGTGTAGGTGAGCCGCCGGCCGTCGCCGACCAGCGCCTCCCGGTCGCCGAAACCGGCGAACAACTCCAACGCCTGGTGCACGTAGCTGGTCGGTCGATCGGTCATCGCACAGCCCCCAGTCGATGCGTGGCGGCCGGCGCGACCTGCCCGGTGGGACGCGTCGCGGCGACCGGCAGACAATGGCATCCGGGCAGGTCAGAGCCCGGGACGCGACGGGTGCGCGGCATGGCGACCGCACCGCCGCCGGTTTACGAGCCTAGGGGCGGGACGTCCTGACCGGACAGAGTCGAACGGTGTCCGGCGGCTCCCGCCGGACATTTGATCACGTCGATCGGGTTGATTGACGCCCGTCAGCGCCAGCCGCTAGGTTTCTGGACCATCGTCCGGGCGGTGCCGATCATGGACGCCGACTCCGGGCTGCCAACGATGGAGGTTCCATGTCGACCCCGAAGAGATGGCACGTCATAGCTTCCGCGGCCACCCTGCTGGTCGTGGCCACCCCGGCGGTGGTGGCCAGCGCCGGCCCGTCCGACACCGACACCGCCCGGCACGGGCGGGCCGAGTGGGCGGGCAGCTGGGCCGCGGCGGTCACCCGCGGCAACACCGTAGGCCTGACCAACACCGGCCTCAACAACCAGAGCATCCGGATGATCGTGCACACCAGCGTCGGCGGCGACCGGCTGCGCGTGCGACTGACCAACCTCTACGGCGACCAGGCCGTCAAGGTCGGCCACGCGACCGTCGCCCGGCCGAACACCGGCACCCCCGACGACCGGTCCGACATCGACGCGGCCACCCTGCGCGAGCTGACCTTCGGCGGAGCCACCTCGGCCACCATCAACAAGGGCGCCGAGCTGCTCAGCGACCCGCTCGACTTCGCCGTGCGGGAGCAGGAGGACCTCGTCGTCACCCTGCACTTCCCGGTGCTCACCGGGCCGGTCACCTTCCACGGCCAGTCCAAGGTCACCAACTTCATCGGCGCCACCGACCTGACCACCGCGGCCGACGGCGCCGGCTTCACCATCCGGCCCAACTGCTGCTGGATGTTCCTCTCCGGGCTGGACGTCGAGCGCCGGCACACCCCGGGCTCGATCGTCGTCCTCGGCGACTCCATCGGCGACGGCAACGGCAGCACGGTCAACGCCAACAAGCGCTGGCCCGACCTGCTCGCCGACCGGCTCGTCGACGCCCGGCCCGAGGTGCGCACCCCCGGCGTGCTCAACCTCAGCCTCGCCGGCAACCGGCTCAACCACGAGGGCCCCGAGCCGGGCGCCGGTGGCTTCCCCGGCTACAACGAGCTGGGCCCGAACGCCCTGGCCCGGCTCAACGAGGACGTCTTCCCGCAGACCGGGGTGAAGACCGTCGTCACCCACCTGGGCATCAACGACATCTGGATGTCCGGCGACTCCGCGGAGCAGATCATCGCCGCGCTGCGGCAGGTCAACCAGCAGGTCAAGGCGCGCGGCCTGCGCAGCCTGGCGGCCACCCTCACCCCGTACGAGGGGCACGGGAACCCGGGGGTGTGGACGCCCGAGAAGGATGCCACCCGGCAGGCGGTCAACAGTTGGCTGCGCGGCGCGGGCGCCCACGAGTTCGACGGGGTGCTCGACTTCGACGCGGTGCTCCGCGACCCGGCGCAGCCGGGCCGGCTGCTGCCCGCGTACGACTCGGGTGACCACATCCACCCGAACGACGCCGGCAACCAGGCGATGGCGCACGCCGTACCACTACGACTGCTCGGACTGTGACACCGGTGGGGCGGCGGGGTGACCCGCCGCCCCACCGTCCATCCTGGGGAGAAAGCAGCAGCGTGGACGTCGACGAGATCCTGACCGGCCTCTACAGCGAGCCGGGTCGGCAGCACCCCTATCCGTGGTACGCGGCCCTGCACGGGCACGGTCCGATCAGCACCGTGCCGACCCGCGCCGAACACCGCACCATCACTACGGTCGCCGTCGGTTACGACCTGGTCAGCCAGGTGCTGCGCGACCCGGAGTGGTACAAGCAGGCCCCGCCCGGCTGGCAGGAGCAGGAGATCCTGCGCACCTTCAACTCCTCGATGATGTTCGTCAACCCGCCGGACCACACCCGGATGCGCTCGGTCTTCGCCAAGACGTTCACCCCGCGCCGGCTGGGCGCCCTCGAACCGGTGATCGTCCGGGTCGTAGACACGCTGCTGGACCGGATGGCGGAGGCGGGCGCCGACGGCACCGAGACCGACTTGGTGGCCGACTTCGCGTACCCGGTGCCGGCGCTGGTGATGGCCGAGTTCATCGGCCTGCCCGAGTCCGACCTGTCCTGGTACCGGCAGCGGGTCGACTGGATCGACGAGTTCCTGGACGTGGCCGGGAAGACCCCGCAGCGCCTCGCCCAGGCCAACCAGGCCGCCGAGGAGCTGCGCGACTACTACCGGGACCTGATCGCGCACCGCCGCGCGCGGCCCAGCGAGGACCTGATCAGCGGGCTGGTCGAGGCGGTGGACGCCGGCGACGTGGCGCTGACCGAGGCGGAGCTGATCAGCAACCTGATCGTGCTCTTCAACGCCAGCTTCGTGACCACCGTCTACATGTTCAGCAACGGCCTGCCGCTGCTGCTCGCGCATCCCGACGTGGTCGCGGCGCTGCCCGGCGACGACGCGCTCGCCCGGGGGTGCGTGGACGAGGTGCTGCGGCTGGAGAGCCCGGTGCACTTCCTGGCCCGGGCCGCGCCCCGCGACACCGAACTCGGCGGCGTACCGGTCCGGCGGGACGAGAACGTCCTGCTGATGATCGCCGGCGCCAACCGCGACCCGGCCCGCTTCCCCGACCCCGACCGGTTCGACTCGCGCCGGGACGGGCCGCCCTCGCTCGCCTTCGGCGTCGGCCCGCACTTCTGCCTCGGCGCCGCGGTGTCCCGGCTGGAGGGCCGGCTCGCCCTGCCCCGGCTGCTGGCCCGCTTCCCGCGGCTGACGGTCACCCGGACACCGACCTACAGCGGGAGCCTCTTCCTGCGTGGCATCGACAAGCTCTTCGTCTCGACCGGCGGATAGGAGACGACATGCCCCTCGACCCCCAGGTCGTGGCGTACCGGGCCGCGCGGGCCGCGGCCGGCACGCCGCCGCTCTACACCCAGAGCCTCGCCGAGGCCCGCGCCGCCGACCTCGCCGCGATCCGCGCCGGCGGCGGCGACGTCGAGCCGGTCCACCAGGTACGCGACACCCACGTTCCCGGCCCCGCCGGCGACCTTCCGGTACGGGTGTACCGGCCGGCCGGCGACGGCCCGCTGCCCACCCTGCTGTACTTCTTCGGCGGCGGCTGGACGCTGGGCAGCGTGGACACCGCCGACGGCATCTGCCGCCGGCTGGCCAACGCCTCCGGCGGCCAGGTCGTCACGGTCGGCTACCGGCTCGCCCCCGAGCACCCGTTCCCCGCCGCGGTGCACGACTGCCACGCCGCGACCGCGTGGATCGCCGCGCACGCCGAGGAGTTCGGGGCGGACCCGGAACGCCTCGTGGTCGGCGGCGACAGCGCCGGCGGGAACCTGGCGGCGGCGGTGACCCTGCTGGCCCGTGCCACCGGCCCCCG
Source organism: Micromonospora sp. U56 (assembly GCF_018070095.1). Lineage (NCBI taxonomy): Bacteria > Bacillati > Actinomycetota > Actinomycetes > Micromonosporales > Micromonosporaceae > Micromonospora > Micromonospora sp. U56. The sequence continues at coordinate 34,243 of NZ_JAGPYL010000015.1, read as the reverse complement.
GCTCGCCGGGCAGCTGCTGGTCTATCCGAACACCGACCAGCGGGCTGACCGCGCCCCGGCCGGCGACGAGGACCCGCTGCTGTTCAACCGGCACTCCGTCGACTGGTACCGGCGGCACTATCTGCCGGACCCGGCCGACGCGGCGGACCCGCAAGCCTCCCCGCTGCTCGCCGCCGACCTCGCCGGCCTTCCGCCGGCCCTGGTCGTCACCGCCGAGTACGACCCGTTGCGCGAGGAGGGGGAGCGGTACGCCGAGCGGCTGCGCGAGGCGGGCGTGCCGGTCACGCTCAGCCGGTATCCCGGGATGATCCACGGGTTCTTCGCGATGCCCGGCGTCTTCGACGCCGGCCGGCGCGCGCAGGACGAGGCCGCCGCGTTCCTGCGGGACCGCTTCGCGCTGGCCGGGCCGGCCGATGGCTGACCCGGTGCGCTCCGACCTGCCGGCGCCCCGGCCCGCCCCGGCCGGCCGCACCGACGACCGGCCGCCGGTCTGCCTGGGGGACTTCGCCGAGCTGGCCCGGGCGGCGGTGCCGCCGGGAGTCTGGGACTACGTCGACGGCGGCAGCGGCGCCGAGACCACCCTCGCCGCCAACCGGGCCGCCCTCGACCGGGTCGCCGTGCTGCCCCGGATGCTCACCGGGGTGGACGATCCCCGCACGGCGGCGATGCTGCTGGGCCGGGAGCAGGCGATGCCGGTGGCGGTCGCGCCGATGGCGTACCAGCGGCTGCTGCACCCCGACGGCGAGTCGGCGCTGGCGGCGGCCGCCGGCGCGGCCGGGGTGCCCTACGCGCTCAGCACGCTGAGCAGCACCACCATCGAGGAGGTGACCGCCGCCGGGGACGGGCCAATCTGGTTCCAGCTGTACTGGCTGCGCGACCGGGGGCTGGTCGCCGACCTGCTGGACCGGGCCCACACCGCAGGCTGCGCCGCGCTGATGGTGACCGTCGACGTGCCGGTGCTCGGCCGGCGGCGGCGCGACGTGCGCAACGGCTTCGCGCTGCCGCCGGACGTCACCGCGGCGAACCTGCCCGGCGGCCGGGACGACCTCGCCCACACCGGCACGCCCGGGGTGTCGGCGATCGCCGCGCACACCGGCGCGGTCTTCGCCCCCGCGCTGACCTGGGCCGACCTCGACTGGCTGCGGGACCGTACTCCGCTGCCCCTGCTGGTCAAGGGCCTCCTCGACCCGCGCGACGCGGTGCGGGCGGTGCAGGTCGGCGCGGACGCCGTGGTGGTCTCCAACCACGGCGGCCGGCAGCTCGACGGCGCCCCCGCCACCGCCACCGTGCTGCCCGAGGTGGTCGCCGCCGTCGACGGCCGCGCCGAGGTGCTGCTCGACAGCGGCGTACGCAGCGGCACCGACGTGCTGCGCGCGCTCGCCCTCGGCGCGACCGGGGTGCTGCTGGGCCGGCCGATGCTCTGGGCCCTGGCGGCCGGCGGGCGGGCCGGCGCGGAGACGGCGCTGGCGTTGCTCGCCACCGAACTGCGCGACGCGCTCACCCTCACCGGCTGCGCCGACCCGGCGGCGGCGCGCGACCTGCGTACCCTGACCGGAGGTTGAGCCGTGGACGAGCCAGTGGACCTGGACCTCGCCTCGTTGCACCCGGCCGTCGACGACCCGGCGTTGACCTCGATGAACTTCCTCAACGAGGTGGCCCAGCACTGGCCGGACGCGGTGTCGCTGGCCGCCGGCCGCCCGTGCGAGGAGTTCTTCGACGACGACGCGCCGGGCCGCTGGCTGGACCGGTTCCGCCGGCACCTCGTCGAGGATCTCGGGCAGCGCCCCGAGCAGGCGCGGCGCACCTTGTTCCAGTACGGCCGGACCAAGGGCGTCGTCCATCAGCTCGTCGCCCGCAACCTCGCCGTCGACGAGGGCGTCCACGTCGACCCCGAGGCGGTCGTCGTCACGGTGGGCTGCCAGGAGGCGATGTTCCTGGTGCTGCGCGCGCTGCGCGCCGGACCCCGGGACGTGCTGCTCGCGGTGGCCCCGACGTACGTCGGGCTGACCGGCGCGGCCCGCCTGCTGGACCTGCCGGTGCGGCCGGTGGCCGGCGGCCCGGCCGGGGTGGACCTGACCGACCTGCGCGACCAGGTGCGCCGGGCCCGCGCCGAGGGACTGCGGCCCCGGGCCTGCTACGTGATGCCGGACTTCGCCAACCCCTCCGGCGCCAGCGTCAGCCTGGCGGATCGGCGGCGCCTGCTCGACCTGGCCGCCGAGGAGGAGCTGCTGCTGATCGAGGACAACCCGTACGGCCTCTTCCCGGCCGGCGAGCAGGGCCGGCTGCCCACCCTCAAGGCACTGGACACCCGGCGTCGGGTGGTCTACCTCGGCTCGTTCGCCAAGACGGTGCTGCCCGGCGCGCGGGTCGGGTACGTGGTCGCCGACCAGCGGGTCGCCGGCCGCGACGGTGCCGTCGGGCTCCTCGCCGACCAGCTCGCCAAGATCAAGAGCATGGTCACCGTGAACACCTCGCCGCTGGCCCAGGCGATCATCGGCGGGGCGCTGCTGGAACACGACTGCTCGCTGGTCACCGCCAACGTGCGCCCACGGGCGGCGTACGGCCGCAACCTGCGTCACCTGCTCGCCGGCCTGGCCCGACGGTTCCCGGCCCCCTCGCCGGTGCGCTGGAACGCGCCGGCCGGCGGGTTCTTCGCGGTGGTCACCGTGCCGTTCCCGGTCGACGACGCGCTGCTGCGCCGCTCGGCGGAGCGCTACGGCGTGCTGTGGACCCCGATGGCGCACTTCTACGACGACGGCGCGCCGGTCAATGCGCTGCGCCTGTCGGTCAGCGCGGTCTCCCCGGACCAGATCGACCTCGGCCTGGACCGGCTCGCCGCGCTGGTCGCCGACGAGCTCGACCGCGCGCCGCTGCCCGCCGGATGACACCGCACCGTCGCCGATCCGCCACCCCCGGTGGCCGTCGGCTCCCCACCGAACGGCCATAATGGACGCCATGGTCGCTTGGGAGTACGCCCTGCTGGTCCGTCGCTACCAGGGGCAGGGACGCAATTTCCACGTCTCGTTCGTCTGGTACGGCCCGGACGGGTCGCGCACCGACATCACGGCGTACGGCGACACCGCGATCGCGCACCTCAACCGCGCCGGCCGGGACGGCTGGGAGCTGGTCTCCGCCGTCGAGGACGTGAACAACGTGCAGGGCAGCACCGAGGTGCACCGCTACCACCTGAAGCGTCCGATCGCCTGATTCCGCGCGGTTGCTAGCGTGACCTTCCGGCGCGGGAGGGTCCGCCGGCGGGGACGGGAGGGCGAGGGGTGCGGCAGCGGTACGCCGTCGGCGTGGACTTCGGCACACTGTCCGGCCGGGCGGTGGTGGTCGCCGTCGACGGCGGCGCCGAGCTGGGCAGCGCGGTACACCCGTACCGGCACGGAGTGCTCACCGACCGGCTGCCCGACGGCCCGCCGCTGCCCCCGGACTGGGCCCTGCAGGACCCGACCGACCACCTGGCGGTGCTGCGGATCGCGGTGCCCGCCGCGCTGGCCGCCGCCGGGGTCGACCCGTGCGACGTGGTCGGCATCGGCGTGGACGCCACCTCCTGCACCGTGCTGCCGACGCTCGCCGACGGCACCCCGCTCTGCACGCTGCCCGGGCTGCGGGACCGGCCGCACGCCTGGCCCAAGCTGTGGAAGCACCACGCCGCCCAGTCCCAGGCCGACCGGATCAACGCCGTCGCCCGGGAGCGCGGCGAGACCTGGCTGGGCCGCTACGGCGGCCGGGTCTCGGCCGAGTGGCAGCTGGCCAAGGCGCTGGAGCTGCTGGAGGCCGACCCGGAGGTCTTCGACGCCGCGGAGCGCTGGATCGAGGCCGCCGACTGGATCGTGTGGCGGCTCTGCGGGCGGGAAACCCGCAACGTCTCCGCCGCCGGCTTCAAGGGGCTGCGCCAGGACGGCCGCGAGCCGTCCCCGGAGTTCCTCGCCGCGCTGCACCCGGCGCTGCCCGGGCTGCTGGCCAAGGTCGACGGGCCGCTGGCCGCGCTGGGCGCCCGGGCGGGGACGCTCACCGTCGAGGCGGCCGGCTGGACCGGCCTGCCGGAGGGAACGCCGGTGGCGGTCGGCACCATCGACGCGCACGTCACCGCGGCGGCCGCCCGCTGCGTCGCGCCCGGGCGGATGCTCGCGGTGCTGGGCACCTCCACCTGCCTGATCATGAACGCGGACGACTGCCACGAGGTGCCCGGCGTGTGCGGGGTGGTCGACGGCGGGGTGAGCGCCGGCAGTTGGGGGTACGAGGCCGGGCAGAGCGGGGTGGGCGACATCTTCGCCTGGTACGTCGACCGGGCGCTGCCCGCGTCGTACGCCGACCAGGCGCGGCGGCGCGGCGTCAGCCCGTACGAGCTGCTGGACTCGCTCGCCGCCGAGCAGCCGGTCGGCGGGCACGGGCTGCTCGCGCTGGACTGGCACAGCGGCAACCGCTCGGTGCTGATGGACCACGAGCTGAGCGGGGTGCTGGTCGGGCTGACCCTGGCCACCCGGCCGGAGGAGATCTGGCGGGCGCTGCTGGAGGCGACCGCGTTCGGGGCGCGGACCGTGGTCGAGGCATTCACCGCCGCCGGGGTGCCGGTGCGCGAGCTGACCGCCGCCGGTGGCCTCACCGCCAACCGGCTGCTGCTGCGGATCTACGCCGACGTGCTCGGCCGGCCGCTGCACGTGCTGGACGCGGCGCAGCCGGCGGCGCTGGGCGCGGCCATCCACGCGGCGGTGGCCGGCGGGGCGTACCCGGACGTGCCGACCGCGTCGGAGGCGATGGGTGCGCCGCACCGCGAGACGTTCCACCCGGACCCGGCCCGCGCCGCCGCCTACGACGAGCTGTACGCCGAGTACCGGGCCCTGCACGACCACTTCGGCCGGGGCGGCACCGACGTCCTGCACCGCCTCCGCGCCCTCCGCAACCGCGCCCTGCGCGACTGACCCGCCCGGCCCGCCGCCCACCCCGCGGCGACCTCGGTGATCAAGAGGTTTGCGTCGGGGAGAGCGCATTCCCGTGACCGAAACTTCTTGATCACCGGGGGCGCGGGGGAGGGGGAGGGACGGCGACGCCCCCCCGGGCGGGGCCGGGGCGGGCGTCGGGGGGGGGGGGGGGGGCAGGGCAGGGGGACGGCGGGGTAGAGGGGGAAGGCGGTGAGCAGCTCGGTGGCCTGCTTGCTGATCTTGTCGGCCAGCGCCGGGTCGAGGACGTACTTGGCCTTCGACGGGGTGCCGTCGGGGTTGCTGCCGGCCTGCGTCTGGCTGAGCACGGTGTGGATCAGCTCGGCGGTGGCGTCCATCTCGGCGACGCCGAGGCCCCGGGTGGTCAGCGCCGGGGTGCCGATCCGGATGCCCGAGGTGTACCAGGCGCCGTTCGGGTCCTGCGGGACCGCGTTGCGGTTGGTGACGATGCCCGAGTCCAGCAGCGCCTGCTCGGCCTGCCGGCCGGTCAGCCCGTAGCCGGAGACGTCGAGCAGCACCAGGTGATTGTCGGTGCCGCCGGTGACCAGCTTCGTACCCCGGCGCACCAGGCCCTCGGCGAGCGCCTGGGCGTTGTCGACGATGCGCTGGGCGTAGTCGGCGAAGTCGGGGCGGCGGGCCTCGGCCAGGGCGACGGCCTTGGCCGCCATCACGTGCGGCAGCGGACCGCCGAGCACCATCGGGCAGCCCCGGTCCACCTGGTCGGCCAGCTCCGGACCGCAGAGCACCATGCCGCCGCGCGGGCCGCGCAGCGACTTGTGGGTGGTGGTGGTGACGATGTGCGCGTGCGGCACCGGGTCGAAGTCGCCGGTGAAGACCTTGCCCGCGACCAGGCCGGCGAAGTGCGCCATGTCGACCATGAAGGTGGCGCCGACCGAGTCGGCGATCTCCCGCATGATCCGGAAGTTCACCTTCCGCGGGTACGCCGAGTAGCCGGCCACCAGGATCAGCGGCTTGAACTCCCGGGCCGCCGCGGCCACCCGGTCGTAGTCGATCAGACCGGTGGTCGGGTCGGTGCCGTAGCTGCGCTGGTCGAACATCTTGCCGGAGATGTTCGGCCGGAAGCCGTGGGTGAGGTGGCCGCCGGCGTCCAGCGACATGCCGAGCATCCGCTGGTTGCCCAGCTCCCGGCGCAGCGCGAACCAGTCCGCCTCGGTGAGGTCGTTGACCTGGCGTACCTGGGCCTTCTTCAACGCCGGGGACTCCACCCGGTCGGCCAGGATCGCCCAGAACGCCACCAGGTTGGCGTCGATGCCGGAGTGCGGCTGCACGTACGCGTGCGCGGCGCCGAACAGCTCCCGCGCGTGCTCGGCGGCGAGCGCCTCGACCGTGTCCACGTTCTGGCAGCCGGCGTAGAAGCGGCGGCCGACGGTGCCCTCGGCGTACTTGTCGCTGAACCAGTTGCCCATGGCCAGCAGGGTGGCCGGGGAGGCGTAGTTCTCGCTGGCGATGAGCTTGAGCGACTCGCGCTGGTCGGCCAGCTCGGCGCCGATGGCGTCGGCCACCCGGGGCTCGACGGCGCGGATCACCTCGAGCGCGCTGCGGAATGCGGTGGATTCGGCGTTCAGCGACATGCGACCTCCTACAGACGTGCGGAAGGCCCAGGCGCTCGGCGTGCGTCCTCATGACGGGACCGCTTCCCGATGGTGCTCCATCCCCACGCGCCAGTCACGGCCCGCGCCGATCCTACCGGGTCGCCCCGGCGGGGCCCGCCCGACCTCGCCGGGACGCCGGTGGTTGGGCGGGCCGGTGGTGGGCACAGCACCGGGTGGGGCCGCGACGGCACGCGCGGTCCGCGGACGAGAGGAGACAGGCAGATGAGCGCACCGACCACCGGACGGCCGCTGGCCGTGGTCACCGGGGCCTCCAGCGGCATCGGGTACGAGCTGGCCGGCCAGTTCGTCGTCCACGGGTACGACGTGGTGATCGCCGCCGAGGACCCGGGCATCGAGGAGGCGGCGGAGCACCTGCGCCGCGACGGACGCGCCCAGGTCCGGCCGGTCCGGGTGGACCTGGCCACCTTCGACGGGGTGGTGGCGCTGGCCGAGGCGGTCGACGCGACCGGGCGGCCGATCGACGCCCTGGCGGTCGCGGTCAACGCCGGGCGCGGCGCCGGCGGGGCGTTCGTGGGCGACACCGACCTGCACGACGAGTTGAACATCATCGACGTGAACGTCACCTCGCTGATGCCCGGCCCGACCGACACGAAGTTCTTCGAACGCGCCGACATGACGGACACCCGGGTCGGCGCCGGCAGCAAGGACGACCCGGCCACGGTCGCCGCGCAGGGCTTCGAGGCGATGATGAAGGGGGAGGAGAAGGTCGTCGCCGGCTCGCTGAAGAACAACGTGCAGACGGCCGCGGCCCGGTTCACCCCGGACCGGCTCAAGTCCGAGCAGCACCGGAAGATGGCCGAGCCGGGCTCGGCCGACTGACCCGCCGCCGCCGCGCGGCCCCCACGCCCGCGGCGCGCTCTGCGTACGATCGGCGGATGCCATCCGAGGACGCCGGCGGCAGCCTGGTCGCCATCAGCGACCTGCACGTCGGGTACGCGGAGAACCGGGCGCTGGTCGAGGCGTTGCGTCCGTCCTCGCCCCGGGACTGGCTGATCGTCGCCGGGGACGTGGGCGACACCGCCGCCGACGTCGAGTGGGCGCTGGGTCTGCTGGCCGAGCGGTTCGACACGGTGGTGTGGGCGCCCGGCAACCACGAGCTGTGGACCCCGCAGGGCGACCCGGTCACCCTGCGGGGCGTGGCGCGCTACCAGCACCTGGTGCGACGGTGCCGGGAGCTGGGCGTGCTCACCCCGGAGGACCCGTACCCGGTGTGGCGGGGGCCCGGCGGGCCGGTGCTGGTGGCGCCGCTGTTCCTGCTCTACGACTACAGCTGGCGGCCGGCGGGCTTCGACACCCGCGAGGCGGCCCTGGCCGAGGCGTACCGGACGGGAATCGTCTGCACCGACGAGTTCCTGCTACACCCCGACCCGTACCCGAGCCGCCACGAGTGGTGCGCGGCCCGGGTGGCCGAGACCGCCCGCCGCCTCGCCGAGCGTGATCCGGCCCTGCCGACCGTGCTGGTCAACCACTGGCCGCTGGTGCGCGAGTCGACCCGGGTGCTGCGCTACCCGATCTTCGCCCAGTGGTGCGGCACCGAGGCCACCGCCGACTGGCACCGCCGCTTCGGCGCCACCGCCGTGGTCTACGGGCACCTGCACATCCCCCGGACCACGTGGCACGACGGGGTCCGCTTCGAGGAGGTCTCGGTGGGTTACCCCCGGGAGTGGCGGCGCCGGGGCGTACCCCCGGGGCGGGTGCGGCAGATCCTGCCGGCGCCGGACGGCGTGCCGCCGACCGCCTGGTGACGCGCGCCGGGGCCCGGCCGACGGCCGGGCCCCGTGCGGGGGAAGCGCTCAGGCGGTCACCGCGTGGACGGCCTTCTTGATCGCCTTGGGGGCGGTGGGGGTACGCGGCGCGTCCTTGCGCATCGCGATCATCCGCTCACCGATCTCCTGGAGCTGGTTGCGGCCGAGGGCCTCGCGCACCTTCGGGAACCACTCCTGCTCCTCCTCCTCGACGTGGTGCTCGACGTTCTCGATCAGCACCGTGGTCTTGGCGACGAAGCGCTCGTCGGAGGCGTCCATCGCGGCCAGCTCCGCGCAGAGCAGGTCGGCGACGTGGTGCTCCTCGTACGACTCGAGGATGTCGTTCTCGAGGTCGGGCAGGAGCTTGCGGACCTCCGGGTACATCACCTCGTTCTCCAGGTAGGTGTGCACCGTCAGGGCTTCGAGGATCTGGTTCACCAGCTGCTGGCGCTTGCTGGCCGGGCCCTCCTCGGCCTTCTGGAACTCCTTGAAGAGTCGGCGCATCTCCTTGTGGTCCTCTTTGAGCAGGACGATGGCATCGGTGGACACCGGCAGACCTCCTTGTCTCGGCTGACGTCTGCCCCGGTACCCCGAGGGTGAGCTGCGAAAACGGATGGGGCCCGGCGTGTTCCGCCGGGCCCCACCACTGGTCGTGCCGTGCTGCTGCTACTTCACCGCGTTGTACGCGTTGACCATGCCGGCGCCGTAGAACGAGTTACGCGCGCCGCCGGAGCAGGTCGCGTCGTACAGGTTCGGGTCGGTCGGGTCGATCAACGGCACCGGGTTGTAGACGCCCTCCGGACAGGACTTCGCCTCGGCGGTGCCCTCCAGGAACGCCGCCAGCTGGCCCGGGGTGATGCCCGGGTGCGCCGAGGCGGCCAGGGCGGCGACGCCGGTCGCGTGCGGACCGGACATCGAGGTGCCCTGCTTGAAGCCCCAACCGTTGGTGACGACGCCGTTCGAGTCCTTCGACCAGGTGGTCGACAGGATGCCGTCGCTCAACGTGCGCGCCGTACCCTGCGTCCGGTACCGGGTGTCGCCACCCGGGGCCGTCACGTCCACCACGCCCTGGCCGTACGAGGAGTAGTAGCTCTTCGCCCCGGTCGGGCCGACCGCCGAGACGGTCACCACGCCCGGCGCCTCGGCCGGCAGGTCGAGGCAGGCGTTGGTGAGGTCCTCGCGGATCTCCGGCTCCGGCTCGTTGTTCGGGCTGTGGATGTCGGTGATCTTGTGCGCGAGGTCGAAGTTCGAGTTACCCGCGGACGCCACGTTGAGCACGCCCTTGCTCGACGAGTAACGGATGGCCCGCTGGACCGCCTGCCACACCGGACGCTGGCGTGCGTCGTTGCGGCAGTTCAGCTCCCACGGGTCGATGAAGTAGCTGTTGTTGGTCAGCTGCATGCCGTGCTCGGCGGCCCAGATGAAGCCACAGAGCGCGGCCTCCGGGTAGATGAACAGGTCGTCGTTGACCACCTTGACGGCGGCCACCTTGACGCCCGGCGCCACACCGGTCACCCCGACGCCGTTGACGGCGGCGGCGATGGTGCCGGCCACGTGTGTGCCGTGGTCGGAGGTGGTCGGGTTCCAGGCCGCCTCGTTGGTGTCCGCGACACCGCCGATGCAGGACGCGCTCTTGTCCTTGGCGATCTGGGTGGCCAGGTCGGGGTGGCTGCTGGAGATGCCGCTGTCCAGCACGCCCACCACCACGTCGGCGCTGCCGGCGTTGACGGCGTGGGCCTGCGGGACGTCGATCATAGGCATGTCCCACTGCTGACCGAAGAGGGGCTCCATGGTCGGGTCGGCGGTGCTGCTCGCCGCCTCGGCCGTGGAAACCTCCACGGTCTCGCTCTCTTCGAGAGCGGTGCCCAGGCCGGCGGTGGACGCCACCGACTCGACGCCCGCGCCCGCCACGTCGGTGACGAAGTCGGGGTTGGTCGAGCGGACGACGAGCACGCCGATCTGGTCGTACGTGGCCACCACGGTGCCGTTGGCGGAAGCCACGCGGGCCGCCGCCTTGTCGGTCGTGGCCCCCTGCGGGGCCAGGATCAGGAACGTGGTGTCCGGCCCGGTGGCCGCCGCCGGGGCCAGGCCGCCGGTGACGGCGAGGCCGACACCGAGGGTAACGGCGGACGCGGCAGCCAGTGTCTTGCGACGGAGGTTCTTCACACAGACTCCCAGGGGCTGTCTCCAGCCGGGTGCGCTCCCTGGTGGGGGGCGGCCGGCGGGAAGGGGGCGGGGTGCCCGCTTCCGAACCAACAGCGTAGGAGCGGGGTGTGTCGTTACACACATCCGTTCGGTCGGTCGCTGACCGTCATACGGTGGCCAGGGTGTGCGGGATCTCGTCCAGCAGCTCCCGGGCGAGGAAACCGATCCGCCCGAACCGGGGGACCAGCCGCTGGCCGCTGACCGCGTGCGCCCAGGCGGCCCAGCAGGCGCCCTGCGCCGGCGTCGCCCCCCGGGACAGCAGCCCGGCCAGCAGCCCGGAGCGGACGTCGCCGCTGCCCGAGGTGCCCAGGCCCGCGTCGCCGCTCTCCTCCCGCCAGCACTCGCCGGCCGGGGTGGCGATGTGGCCGTAGAGCGAGACCACCGCGTCGTACCGGCGGGCCAGCTCGCGCGCCTCGGCGTCCAGGTCGTGGCCGGGCTCGCGGCCCAGCAGATGCCGCGCCTCGGTCACGTTGGGGGTGAGCACCACCGGCCGGCCCGCGCCGACCAGCAGGTCCGGCTGGTGGCTGAGCGCGCCGAGCGCGTACGCGTCCAGCACCAGCGGCGTCTCCGGCGCGGCGGCGTCCAGCACCAGGCGCAGCAGCTCCCGGGTCTCGTCGATGTCGTTGAGGCCGGGACCGACCGCCACCACGTCGGCCTGCCCGACCAGCTCCCGGAGTCGGTCGCCCGGATCGCCGGCGACCGCCCCGTCCCCGGTCTCGGGCAGGCCGATCACCAGCGCCTCCGGCACCTGGATGCTCAGCGCGGCGGCGGTCGACTCGGCGGCGGCCAGCTGGAGCACTCCGGCGCCGGCGCGCAGCGCGGCCACGCCGGCCAGCAGCACCGCGCCGGGGGTGAAGCGGGAACCCCCGACCACCAGCACGATGCCCCGGTGCTCCTTGCCGCCGGTGGGCACCGGCAGCGCCCAGTCGCGCAGCAGCGCCGGGGTGATCACCCGCGTCTCAGACCGGTTCGGCATGGACCTCGTCCTCCCTGGTCGGTCGGGCGCCCTGCCGGCGCAGGTGCGTCACGTCGTTGAAGGTGTCCAGGACGAGGCGGCCCCCGGGGTCGGCCGACCAGCCGGTCACCGAGCAGTTGGCGATCACGTGCTCCCGGGTGAGCGCCATCAGCTCCGCCTCGGTCAGCCCGTCCACGAGGTAGCGGAGCATGAAGACCAGCGCGTCGTGGCCGAACAGCAGCACCCGCTGTCCCTCGTGGTCGCGACGCAGGTCGCCCAGGAGCGCCCGCAGCCGCAGCGCCAGGTCGGTCCAGGACTCGCCGCCCGGTGGGCGGTAGTAGAACTTGCCGAGCCGGCGGCGGCGGGCGGCCTCCTCGGGGAAGCGGCGCTGCACGCCGTGCCCGGTCAGGCCGTCGAGGATGCCCAGTTCCCGGTCGCGAAGCCGCTCGTCCCGACTGGCCGGGATGCCGGTGCCGGCCAGCGCCAGCTCGGCCGTGCGCACCGCCCGCAGGTACGGCGAGACCACCGCCACGTCGGGCCGGCGTTCGGCCGGCAGGCCGGCGAGCCAGCGGGCGGTGGCCCGGGCCTGCTCCTCGCCGGTGTCCGACAGCGGCACGTCGGCGTCCCGGTGGGTCAGGTCGATCAGCTCGGCGCCGGACGTCTCCGCGGCCGTCGCGGCGACGTTCGCCGTGCTCTCGCCGTGCCGCACGATCCAGAGGGCTGCCAGTTCCGCCATGCGGCCACCCGTACCCGAGCGGGCCGCCCGGTAACCGTTCCGGCCGACGGGCAGCTCCCGGCCGGGCCGCCGGCGTGAACGGACCGAAGCCGGGTAAGCGCTGGCTCCAGCGGAAGACGAGACATGGGGAGGTACGCCGTGGCGACCATGGTAAAGGAACAGAAGAGCCCGGTGCGGGACAAGAACTACGACCTGATCCACACGCTGCAGTTGTCGCTGGAGAACATCTACCGGATGGAGACCTACATCGCGGACGCGGAGCAGCGGGGCGATTCGGAGCTGGCCACCTGGTTCAGCAAGATTCAGGAGAACAACCGCAAGGCGGGTGACCAGGCCAAGCAGATGCTCATGCAGCGCTTGCAGCAGGAAGGGCGCTGACACCCGCGCTGCCGGGGCCGGACGCGGCGGTCTCGTCGCGTCCGGCTCCGGCAGCCGCGACACTCAGGGCACCCGGACGGCGTAGATGCCCCGGCCGAAGGTCCCCGCCACGAGGCGGTGGTTGGTGCCGTCGTACTCGATGTCGTCGACCGGGACCAACGGCAGGCCCCGGCCCTGGCGCAGCCAGACCCCGCCGCCGGTCGGGCTGACGAACACGCCCTGGTCGGTGCCGACGTAGAGGCTCAGCCCCTTGCCGATGGCCAGGTCGTTGACCGGCGCCTTCGGCAGGGTGCCGCTGAGGTCGTGGAAGTGCCGGCCCCCGTCGAGCGAGCCGAGCACGTACGGCCGCTGGGAGCCCGACCGGTAGGCGGACAGCGTCACGTACACCCGGTCGGCCCGCCCTGGGTCGACCACGACGCGGGTGACCCACGGCTGCCCGGAGAGCAGCAGCTGCCAGGAGCCGCCCAGGTCCCGGGTCACCCAGACCCGCCCGTCGTCGGTGCCGACGTAGACGGTCCGGCCGTCCCCGGCCGGGGCGACGGTGGTGATGGTGCCGTAGTTGGTGTAGATCGGGTCGCGGCCCGGTCCACCGGTCAGGTCGCCGCTGATCGCCGTCCAGGTCCGGCCGCCGTCGGTCGACCGGTTGAGCACGTTGGCGCCGTAGTACATCACCGCCGGGTCGCGCGGGTCGAAGACCACGGGGGTGAACCAGTTGCGCCGGGCGGCGGTGACCCGGTTGCCGAAGTACGTCATCGTCTCGCCGCCGTCGGTCGACCAGAAACAGTTGCCGTACTGGTAGCAGGCGTAGACGTTCTCCTTGTCGGTCGGGTTGATCAGGTTCTCCTCGCCGTCGCCGCCCAGGTACTCGTTGAAGGCGGGCCCGCCCCACGAGCGCAGCGAGCCGTTGTCCTGGGCGCCGCCGGAGATCCGGCTGACGTCCTGTGGCGTGATCGCCACGCTGTAGAACTGGGTGTACGGCTCGTGGGTGGCCTTCACCCAGCCGCCGTCCCCGTCGGCGTCCGAGCGGTACGTCCCACCGTCGTTGCCGAGGTAGACCCGCTGCGGACGGCGCGGATCCCAGATCATGGCGTGGTGGTCGACGTGGGTGGAACTGCTGTCCGCCGTCCAGGTCCGCCCGCCGTCCTTGGTGGTCAGCAGCGGCACGCCCGCGACGTGCACGTGCTGCGGCTCGTCCGGGTCGACCCAGACCTTGCCGAACCACCAGCCGAAGGTGGACTGCGAGGTGGTCAGCTCCGGCGTGTCCGGCAGCCGGGTCCAGGCGTCGCCGCCGTCGCTGCTGCCGTAGAACCCGGCGAACGGGCCGGCGGTGGAGTTGACGATCGCGTAGAGCCGATCCGGGTCCGAGACGGACTGGCCCAGGCCGATCCGGCCCACCTCCGGCCCGGCCGCCGGCAGCCCACCCGCCAGGCGCGCCCAGGTCGCTCCGCCGTCGACGGAGCGGTAGACCCCTGAGCCGACACCGCCGTAGGTGCGCAGGTCCGGGGTGCGGCGGTGGTCCCAGAGCACGGCGTAGAGCCAATCGGCGTCGCGCGGGTCGATCAGCACCTCGGTCGCGCCGGTGAACTCGTTGGCCCCGGCGAGGATCCGCTGCCAGGTCGCACCGCCGTCGGTGGAACGGTAGACGCCCCGGTCGCCGCCGCCGTTGTAGAGCGAACCGGCCGCGGCCACGAAGATCCGCTTCGGGTCGGCCGGGTCGACGGTGATCGCGCCGATCGCGCCCGAGTCGCGCAGGCCCAGCGACCGCCAGCTCCGGCCGCCGTCGCGGGAGGCGTACAGGCCGGTGCCCTCGTAGGTGACGCTGCCACCACCCGGATTGACCTCGCCGGTGCCGGCGTACAGGGTGCCGTCCGGACCGGTCGCCACCGCGCCCATCGCCTGGGTCCAGCCGTCCGGCCAGGCCGGCTCGAAGCGGTTGCCGGCGTCCCGGCTCACCCAGACCCCGCCGCTGGCCGCGGCGGCGTAGACGGTGTCGGGGCGGTGCGGGTCCAGCGCGAGCGAGGTGATCCGGCCGCCGATGTTGGTCGGCCCGACCGAGGTCCACCGCCCGCCGACCGTGGGCAGCCGCGCCCCGGCCTTCGCCGCCGTGTCGTAGGCGTGCCGGGGTAGCGCCTCGCCGCGCACGGTCTTCTGCAGGTAGCGGTACTCGGCGGGGGCGGAGGGTCCGCGCACCGGCCGGTACTCGTCCTCGGGACGCGGCGGTGAGGCGCCGGCGCCGGTGGGGGAGAGGGCAGCGGTGCCGCCGGTGAGCAGCGTCGCGGTCAGGATCAGGGAAAGAGTGCGTCGTCGTGCCACGGAGATCCCTTCGCCGGTGGAGGGAGGGTCGACGGTCCCGCCGAACGTTACGAAGACGGATGTCGATGGTCAACCCTCCGGCGTCGCCGAAAGTGACCGGGTCGACACCGGACACTAGGCAGGAGTCATATCGATGAGGTGGAATGGCTTGACCTGCCGTACCCGTCGGAAGGACCCCGATGACGCCTGCCCGCCGCCGGGCGCTGGCCGCCGCCACCCTCACGGCGCTGCTGCTCACGGCCGCCCCCGCCGCCCCCACCCACGCCGCGCCCAGCCGGCCGGCCGCCCCACCGCACATCGCCGGCGACCACACGGTGCCGGTCTACTCCTACGCCGACGCCGTCCGGGAGAGCGTCCAGGTCGAGACGCCGACCGACGCCGACGGCGACGGCGTGCGGGACCGGGTCATGGTCGACCTGGTCCGGCCCCGGGAGGCGGCGCAGGCCGGCGTCCGGGTGCCGGTCATCATGGACGCCTCGCCGTACTACCACTGCTGCGGCCGGGGCAACGAGAGCGAACGCAAGACGTACGACGCGAACGGCGTGATCGCCAAGGCCCCGCTCTTCTACGACAACTGGTTCGTCCCCCGCGGGTACGCCTTCGCCGCGGTCGACCTCAGCGGCACCGCCCGCGCCACCGGCTGCGAGGACGTCGGCGGCCGGGCCGAGGTGGCCGGGGCGAAGGCGGTGGTGGACTGGCTGAACGGCCGGGCCCGCGGCTTCACGCTGGACGGCGAGCCGGCCACCGCGTCGTGGAGCACCGGCCGGGTCGGCATGATCGGCAAGTCGTGGGACGGCTCGGTCGCCAACGGCGTGGCGGCCACCGGCGTCCGGGGCCTGGAGACCATCGTGCCGATCTCCGCGATCTCCAGTTGGTACGACTACCAGCGTTACCAGGGCCTGCTGCGGGCGTCGGACTATCCCGCCTACCTGCACCAGGTGGTCAACGGTCGGCCCGCCGCGGCGTGCGCCACCATGCTCGCCCGGCTGCGCGCGGACAGCGCGGAGGACACCGGCGACTACAACGCGTACTGGGCGGAGCGGGACTACCGCCGCTCGGTCGAGCAGGTCCGGGCGAGCGTGCTGGTCGCGCACGGCGTCAACGACCTGAACGTCACCACCGGCCAGTTCGCCCGTTGGTGGGACGCGCTCGCCGACCGGCAGGTGCCCCGCAAGCTCTGGCTCTACCAGGCCGGGCACGAGGATCCGTTCGACGTGCGCCGGGCCGAGTGGGTGGCTACCCTGCACCGCTGGTTCGACTACTGGCTGCAGGGCCTGCCCAACGGGGTCATGCGGGAGCCCCGGGCCACCCTGGAGACCGCCCCCGGGGTGTGGACCGAGCAGCGGGACTGGCCGGCCCCGGGCACCCGGAACGTCCCGGTGGCCCTGGGCGCCGGTGACGGCACGACCGGCACGCTCGGCGGTCCTGGCGCCCGTCCGGGCGTGGTGCGGGCGTACACCGACGAGTCGCTGACCGAGCCGCAGGTGGTCACCGAGCCGACGAGCGCCCGCGCCGGACGGCTGGTGTTCCTCTCCGGCGCGCTGACCGCGCCGCTGCGGATCTCCGGGACGCCGTCGGTGCGGCTGCGGATCAGGGTCGACCGGCCGACCACCGCGCTGAGCGCGCGGCTCGTCGACTACGGCGCCGCAAAACGGATCCAGTACCGCAGCTCGGAGGGGGTCCGGACGCTGACCACCGAGTCGGGCTGGGGGGAGTCCACCGTGGCCGACGACGCCTGCTACCGGGACACGGCCGAGATCATCGCGGTCACCGACCACGGCGTCCTCACCCGCGGCTGGCTCGACGCGGCGCACCATCGGTCCCTGCGGTTCACCAGCCCGCTGCGCCCGGACCGCTGGTACACGGTCACCCTGCCGCTCAATGCGTACGACGCGGTGCTGCCGGCCGGCCACGTGCTCGGTCTCGTCCTCGCCCAGAGCGACCCGGGCTTCACCGAGACCGACGACCGGGACGCCATTGTCTCGGTGGACCTCGGGCGCAGCAAGCTGACCCTGCCCGTCACCGGCCGCGCCACCCTGCCGTCGGCCCTGGTCGCGCCGGACGTGGTCACCGCTCCCGCCGCCCCGTCGGACAGCCGCGCCGCCCCGCTCGACACCCGTCGACTGCCGGACCGCTCCTGACGGCGGCTGTCGACCGGCCCGCCGCCTCGCGGGGCAGCGGCGGGCCGGTCGACCGGGAAGGATGCCAATCGATCGACCACGACGGGAAGGGTGACGCCGGATGACAGTGGTCAAGGGTCTGGGCGAGGCGCTGGTGCTCTTCGTGATCGCGGTGGCGGTCGCCGCGGTCGGGGTGGGGATCTGGGTGGCGGTCAGCGGTGGGGACTTCCTCCACCGGCTGGGCATCGCGCTGGTGGTGGTCGGCCTCCTGCTGGCGGTCACCGGAGACCTCACCCTGAGCCGGATCGGCATGCTGGACGCCCGGTCGACGTTCGGGCTCGCGCCGGAGCGGGAGGACGCCGGCGGTGGGCGGGTGCTCACCGGGGTCGGCATCTTCCTGTTCGTCTCGGTTCCGCTCGTCGTGGTGGGCATCCTGCTGATCGTCTGACCGCTCCGGCCGCTGTCGCCGGGCGCGGTCATGGTGCCGGCACAACGCGCCGACGCGGCGGACCGCACTGCTACGGTCGCCGGTCACGGCGGCGGCCCGGCGAGCCGCTACCCTGCGCTGATGGACGGCGTGGCGGACGGCGAACGGCTGGCGGCGTCGCTCGGGCGCGCGCTGGCCCGGCTCACCTTCGTCGACCTGACCACGGACGCGGTGACGGCGCGGATCATCGAATCCGTGGTCGCCTGGGCGGGTGACCAGGGCTGGCGGGTCTATCGCCGGGCGCCGAGCGTGCTGCCCCTACCGCCGCCGCTGTCCCGTCAGCAGTCGGTACTCGACGTCGCGTGTGCCCGGCCGGACGGGCCGCCCGTGGCCATCGAGGTCGACCACACGGACCGGCGTCGTACCTGGGACAAGCTGGCGGCGGAGGCGGCGGCCGGCCGCGTCGCGATCTGGGTGCGCTGGGGACCGGGGCGGTTCGGCACCGCGCCCGCGCCGATCCATCAGGTGAGGTGCGAGGTCTCCCGCCGCGCCGGGCCGGCCGGGACGGGCCGGCGGCACAGCCGGGCACCGGGCGGCGACCTGCCGCCACCCGCGCACTCCGAGCGGGGCGCCGGCAGCACCGCCGTGCTGCTGCCGCTGCCGTCGTTGGACGACGAGACGCCCTGACCCACCCCGTCCGTCGCCGCGCCGCAGGACCCGGCGCTACTCGAAGCGAGACGGGTCGCCGGCGCCGCGACGGAGGATCTCCGCCTCGCCCCCCGAGAAGTCGATCACCGTCGTGGGCAGGGTGCCGCACTCGCCGGAGTCGATCACCGCGTCGACCACGTGGTCGAGCCGCTCCTTGATCTCCCAGCCCTGCGTCATCGGTTCGGTGTCGCCGGGCATCAGCAGGGTGCTCGACACCAGCGGCTCGCCCAGCTCGGCCAGCAACGCCTGCGTCACGATGTGATCGGGGATGCGGACCCCCACCGTCTTCTTCTTCGGGTGCAGCAGCCGGCGCGGCACCTCCTTCGTCGCCGGCAGGATGAAGGTGTAGCTGCCCGGGGTCGCCGCCTTCAGCGACCGGAACAGGGCGTTGTTGATCTGGACGAACTGGCCGAGCTGCGCGAAGTCCCGGCACACCAGGGTGAAGTGGTGCCGGCTGTCGAGCTGGCGGATGTCCCGGATGCGGTCGATGCCCTCCCGGTTGCCCAGCTGGCAGCCGAGGGCGAAGCACGAGTCCGTCGGGTAGGCGATCAGTCCGTTGCCGCGGACGATGTCCACCACCCGGCTGATCGTCCGTGGTTGCGGGTTGTCCGGGTGCACGTCGAGGTACGTCGCCATGGCGGCAGCCTAGGCCGGGGCCCCGCCACCCGGAACCGCCGGTCGCCATCGCCGGCCTCTCGGCGGGTCTCCTTCCACCGGCGGTGCCGGTGAGCCGGGCGCGGGAGTCGGCCGCTGCCGTTACCGTGTGAGCGTGGCGACGGCGGCGGAGGAGATCCGGGTCGGGGAGCGGGTGGTCCGGGTCTCCAGCCCGGACAAGCCCTACTTCCCGGAGCGAGGCCTGACCAAGCTGGACGTGGTGCGCTACTTCCTCGCCGTCGGCGACGGCATCCTGCGCGCGCTGCGGGACCGGCCGACCATGCTGGAACGCTGGCCGCGCGGTGTCTTCGAGGGCGCGAAGATCGCCACCCGGCAGGACAACCGCGGCGACGCCTTCTACCAGAAGCGGCTGCCGGCCGGCGCGCCCGACTGGGTCCGCACCGCGCACATCACCTTCCCCAGCGGGCGGACGGCCGACGAGGTCGCGCCGAGCGAGCTGGCCGTGGTCATCTGGGCGGCCAACCTGGGGACGCTGCGGTTCCACCCCTGGCCGGTCTCGGCGGCGGACGTGGAACGCCCCGACCAGCTCCGCATCGACCTCGACCCGATGCCGGGCGTCGGCTTCGACCAGGTGGTGCCGGTGGCGCACGAGGTCCGTGCCTTCCTCGACGAGCTGGGTCTGGTGGGTTACCCGAAGACCACCGGCGGGCGGGGCCTGCACGTCTATCTGTCGATCGAGCCGAGGTGGAGCTTCGGCGAGTGCCGGCGCGCGGTGTTGGCGCTGGGCCAGGAAATGCAACGCCGCCGCCCCGACCTGGTCACCACCACCTGGTGGCGCGAGCAGCGGGACCGGCCGGTCTTCGTCGACTACAACCAGATGGCCCGCGACCACACCATGACCTCGGCGTACTCGATCCGGCCGACGCCGGCGGCGCTGGTCTCCGCGCCGCTGGACTGGTCGGAGCTGGACGACGCCCGGCCCGAGGACTTCGACGTGGTGAGCATGCCGGCCCGGTTCGCCGGGCGCGGCGACCCGCACGCCGGCCTGGACGAGCGGCGCTTCTCGCTGGAGCCGCTGCTGGAGCTGGCCGACCGGGAGGGGTTGGCGGCCCCGCCGGAGCGCTGAGGGTCACCGCCCGGGGCGCTGAGGGGTCACGGCCAGGGGCTCTGCGCGCCGGTGAACTCCTCGAAGACCAGCCAGCTGCGGGTGGACAGCACCCCGGCGATGCCCTGCACCCGCTCCAGCACCACGTCGCGCAGGGTGGCGTTGTCCGGCGCGCGGACCAGCGCGAGCACGTCGTGTTCGCCGCTGAGCAGCGCCACGTGCTCGACGTAGCGCACCCGGGCCAGCTCCGCCGACACCTCCCGCCAGGTGTTCTGCTGGATCGTCAGGGCGATGTACGCCGAGGTGCCCAGCCCGGCCGGCTCGGGGGCCACCTGCGCCCGGAACCCGGTGATCACCCCGTCGCGCAGCAGCCGCTCCACCCGGGCGTACGCGTTGGTGCGGGAGACGTGCACGCGTTCGGCCAGCGTACGGACGGAGAGCCGGCCGTCGCGGACCAGCTCGTCGAGGATGCGCCGGTCCACCTCGTCCAGCGGACCGGCCGAACGTCCCGTTACACCGGGCAGGCCCGCCTCCGGACTGGTCTCCTGGCTCACATCAGCCCCCTCGGGATGCCATTCATCCCACGTTCACCGCGCATCTTGAGTCAATCATCCGACAGCAGGAGCATAAGGCCACCACACGTCCAGGAGGTCCCCGCCGTGACGACCACACCCCAGGCGGTCCGCAGGGCATCCCCGCGCACCCGCCGGCCGGCCACCCCGGCCGCGCCCGAGAAGTCCGCCGGCCTGCTCCCGCAGGCCGAGCCGGTCCGACTGCTCGACCCGGACGGCACGCCGCTGCCGTCCCGCGCCGACTACCCCGAGCCGCCCGTCGAGGCGCTGCGCGAGATGTACCGCCGGATGGTGGTCGGTCGCCGCTTCGACACCCAGGCCACCGCCCTGACCAAGCAGGGCCGGCTCGCCGTCTACCCGTCCTCGCGCGGCCAGGAGGCCTGCCAGGTCGGGGCGACCCTCGCCGTGCGTGACACCGACTGGGTCTTCCCCACCTACCGCGAGTCGATGGCGCTGGTCAGCCGGGGCATCGACCCGGTCGAGGTGCTCACCCTGCTGCGCGGCGACTGGCACTGCGGGTACGACCCGACGCGGGTGCACACCGCGCCGCAGTGCACCCCGCTGGCGACCCAGTGCGTGCACGCGGCCGGGCTGGCCTACGGCGAGTCGTACCAGGGCCGGGACACCGTGGCGCTGGCCTTCATCGGCGACGGCGCCACCAGCGAGGGCGACTTCCACGAGGGGGTCAACTTCGCCGCCGTGTTCAAGGCCCCGGTCGTCTACTTCGTGCAGAACAACAAGTACGCGATCAGCGTGCCGCTGTCCCGGCAGACCGCCGCGCCGAGCCTGGCGTACAAGGGTGTCGGCTACGGCGTGCCCAGCGAGCAGGTCGACGGCAACGACCCGGTGGCGGTGCTGGCGGTGCTCACCCGCGCGGTGGCGCACGCCCGGGCCGGTCACGGGCCGTTCCTGGTCGAGGCGCACACCTACCGGATGGAGCCGCACACCAACGCCGACGACGCCAGCCGGTACCGCGACGCCGACGAGGTCGAGGCCTGGCGCGACCGCGACCCGGTGGCCCGGCTGGAGACGTACCTGCGCAACCGGGGCGCGCTCGACGACGCGGCGGTGGCCGCGATCGCCGAGGAGGCCGAGGCGTACGCCGCCGACCTGCGCGACCGGATGAACGCCCAGCCCACGGTCGACCCGCTCAGCCTCTTCGACCACGTCTACGCCGAGCCGACCCCGCAGCTGGTCGAGCAGCGCGAGCAGGTCCGCGCCGAGCTGGCCGCCGCCCGCGACGAGGAGGGGGACGCCTGATGGCCACCATGACCATGGCGAAGGCGCTCAACGCCGCGCTCGCCGACGCGATGCTCGACGACGACCGGGTGGTCGTCTTCGGCGAGGACGTCGGGCAGCTCGGCGGCGTCTTCCGGATCACCGACGGGCTCCAGGCCCGCTTCGGCGACAAGCGCTGCTTCGACACCCCGCTGGCCGAGGCCGGGATCGTCGGCTTCGCCGTCGGGCTGGCCATGTCCGGGCTGCGCCCGGTGGTGGAGATGCAGTTCGACGCGTTCGCCTACCCGGCCTTCGAGCAGATCGCCTCGCACGTGGCGAAGCTGCGCAACCGCACCCGCGGCGCGCTGAGCGTGCCGATCGTGATCCGGGTGCCCTACGCCGGCGGCATCGGCGGGGTGGAGCACCACTGCGATTCGTCCGAGGCGTACTACGCGCACACCCCGGGCCTGAAGGTGGTCACCCCGGCCACCGTCGAGGACGCGTACTCGCTGCTGCGCCAGGCGATCGACGACCCCGACCCGGTCGTGTTCATGGAGCCCAAGAAGCTCTACTTCGCCAGCGCCGAGGCGGAACTGCCCGCGACCACCGCGCCGTTCGGCCGGGCGGTCGTGCGCCGGCCCGGCACCGACGCCACCCTGGTCGCGTACGGCCCCGCGGTGCCGGTCGCGTTGGAGGCCGCCGAGGCCGCCCGCGAGGAGGGCTGGGACCTGGAGGTCGTCGACGTGCGCACCATCGTGCCGTTCGACGACGAGACGGTCGCCGCCTCGGTCCGCCGGACCGGCCGGTGCGTGGTGATCCAGGAGGCGCAGGGCTTCGCCGGTGTCGGCGCGGAGATCGCCGCCCGGGTGCAGGAGCGCTGCTTCCACGCCCTGCACGCCCCGGTGCTGCGGGTGTCCGGCCTGGACATCCCGTACCCGGCGCCGATGCTGGAGCACACCCACCTGCCCTCGGTGGACCGGGTGCTGGACACGGTGGCCCGCCTCCAGTGGGACGACCAGCCCGACCCGCGCTGGCTGCCCCAGGGGAGTGCGGCGTGACCACGGTGGAGCGGACGCAGGTCTTCCTCCTGCCCGACCTGGGCGAGGGGCTGAGCGAGGCCGAGATCGTGGAGTGGCGGGTCGCCGTGGGCGACGTGGTCACGGTGGACCAGAGCGTGGTCGAGGTGGAGACCGCCAAGGCGGTCGTCGACGTGCCCTGCCCGTACGCCGGCCGGGTGGTCGCCCTGCACGGCGCGGCGGGTGAGGTGCGCCCGGTCGGCCAACCCCTGATCACCATCGCGCCGCTCGACGGTGACGGCGGCGGCGAGCCGGCCGGGCACGCCACCTACCGCGAGGAGGAGCGGGCCGGCTCCGGCAACGTGCTGATCGGGTACGGCACCGGGCACGCCGGCGCCGGCCGGCGTCGGCGCCGGCCCCGGTTGGCGCTGGCCCCCGAGCCCACCGCCGCCGCGACCGACGCCCCCGAGCGGAAGGACACGCCGGAGCCGGCCGCGGCACCGACCGACCTCGCGGCCGGGCGGACGCCGTCGGCGGCGCTGGTCATCTCGCCGAGCGTGCGTCGGCTGGCGAGGGAACGCGGGGTGGCCCGGGCCGCGGGGCGGGCCACCGGCACCGGCGGCGTGATCCGCCGCGCCGACGTGGTGGCGGCCGCCGCCGCGTCGGCCAGCCGGCTCGCGGCGGTGCCGGAGCAGCCCGCCGCGCACGTCGGGCTCGCCCCGGCCGAGGGGCAGGACGTGGTCATCCCGCTCACCGGCATCCGCAAGGTGATCGCCGACAAGCTCTCCCGCAGCCGGCGGGAGATCCCCGAGGTGACCATCTGGGTGGACGTGGACGCCACCGGGCTGCTGGCGACCCGGGCGGCCATCAACGCCGCCACCCCGGACGCGCCGGTGAGCATCCTGGCCCTGCTGGCCCGGATCTGCCTCAGCGGGCTGCGGCGGTTCCCGCAGCTCAACGCGCGCGTCGACACCGAGGGGCAGCGGATCGTCCAGTCGGCCGGGGTGCACCTGGGCATCGCCGCGCAGACCGACCGGGGCCTGGTCGTCCCGGTGCTGCGCGACGCCCAGCGGCTCACCACCCGGGAGCTGGCCGCCGCGCTGGCGGAGACCACCGCCGCGGCCCGGGCCGGCACGCTGCCGCCGGCCCGGCTGACCGGCGGCACCTTCACCCTCAACAACTACGGGGTGTTCGGCGTGGACGGCTCGACGCCGATCATCAACCACCCGGAGGCGGCGCTGCTCGGGGTGGGCCGGATCGTGGACAAGCCCTGGGTGGTCGACGGGCAGCTCGCGGTGCGCAAGGTGACCCAGCTCAGCCTCACCTTCGACCACCGGGTCTGCGACGGTGGCGTGGCGGGCGGCTTCCTGCGGCACGTCGCCGACTGCGTCGAGCAGCCGGCGCTGCTGGTCGCCAACGTCTGAGCGGTACGGGCGGAGCCGGCCGCGCTGGCCGGCTCCGCCGCCGGGGGGGGAACGACCACGACCCGAGCACTTAGACCCACGGGCTGTGGATCACGGAGCGGGGCAGTTGCGTGGCCTGCCGGGTCGAGGACAACGACCTCGCCGGCAACGCCGAGAGCGCCACCCGGTTGGACACCCCGCCGGTCGGCGGTCCGCAACCACGGCGACCAGGACTGGGACTGAACGACCCGAGTCGGTACGCCGGGGACACCGACCACCCAGGCTTCCTGTTCCAGGACGGCCGGGCCGCGAATTCGCGGCCGAGCACACCGGCGACCAAAAGCCCCGCCGTTTCCGAGCATTTCCCGCGAAAGTGCGTCGCAGCCCGAGAAGCGCCGTACAGAATGTGGCCAAGGGAAATGGAAACGGGGGGCTGAATATGGATGTGAGGCGGCGACTGACGCTATTGGCGGTGACCATCGCAGCCACACCGTTGATACTCGGCGGGTGCACGGCGGACCGGAAGGAGGCCACCGGCTCGGCGCCGGGCAGGGCCGCGGACCCCGCGGTCACGGTGACCCCCGCCGACCGGGCGAAGGACGTGCCGGTCAGCGCGGAGGTCGGGACGAGCGTGAGCCATGGGAAGGTCACCGGCGTCAAGCTCACCGACGACAAGGGGAAGCAGGTTGCGGGGGAGCCGCGCGAGGACGGGTCGAGCTGGGTGCCGAGCACCCCGCTGGAGAACGGCCGGACCTACACCGCGGAGGTGACCGCCACCGGGAAGAAGGGGCGGACCGCCGTCGGGCGGACGACCTTCACCACGTCGCCCAAATCGACCAGACAGGCGATAAAGAGCACGTTGTATTTCGCCGGAAATCAGACGTACGGCACCGCGATGCCGGTGACCGTCGCATTCGATCCGCCAATTCCCAAGGAGGACCGGGCGGCCGTGCAACGGCGATTGTTCGTGAAGACCGACCCGCCGCAGCCGGGTACCTGGTCATGGGTGGGGGACGGCAAGCAGGTCGAATACCGGGCGCCGGATTTCTGGAAGCCCGGCACGAAGATCAGCGTGCGGTCGGGACTGGCGGGACTCCCGATCGGCAAGGAGTTCGTCGGTGACGACGACCGCCGGTCCACCTCGAAGATCGGCCGGCAGGTGGCCCTCGAGATCGACAACGCCACCAAGCAGATGTCGGTCCTCCAGGACGGCAAGCTGGTCCGCAAGATCCCGGTGAGTATGGGCAAACCGAGCACCCCGACCTCGAGCGGCAAGATGGTGATCATGGAGAAGCACGACTTCACCACGTTCGACACCCGGGGTTCGGCCGACCCTTACGTGGTCGACGTGGAGGACGCCCAGCGGCTCACCTGGGGCGGCGAGTTCATCCACGCCGCGCCGTGGTCAGAGGGGGATCAGGGCAACATCAACGTCTCGCACGGCTGCACCAACGTGTCGGTGACGGCGGCGGACTGGCTGATGGGCATCACGAAGGTCGGCGACCTGGTGACCATCAAGGGCACCGAGGTGCGGTTGGACCAGGGCAACGGCTTCACCGCCTGGAACGTCAGCTGGGACGAGTTCGCCAAGGGCAGCGCGCTGCCCGTGCCGCCCGGCCTGAAGCCGGCGCCCGTGACCCACCCGGGGCACCCGGGGGCGGTGGCGGGGGGATCGTCGCCCGCACCCGGGCCGTCCGCCAGCGGCGGCTGAGACCAGGGGGAGGAACGACCGGGGTACGACCGGCCCGCCGCGCGGCGGGCCGGCCGTGCGTCGGCCCGGGCAGGCTCGGGGCCGGTGCCCGGTCGAGGTGGGCACCCGGCAGTTTCGGTGGCCTCCCCGAAGGGCTCCCGAGAGACGCTACGAATCTGATGTCGTCACCGACTCACCGGTGCGCCCGTGAGTCATCGACGTCATCAGATCAGTAGCGTTTCCGAGCCCCCTGCCCTGTGCGGGCCGCCACGGCCGGCGACGGTCGGGGCCGGTGACGTGGACGTCAGGTGAGGTCGACGTGGGCGATGGCGGTGCCGATCAGGCTGCCCAGCCAGAGCCGGTCGCCGTGCTGCCGGACCCCGGTGATCATCCAGTAGGCGCCGCCGGGGCCGTGCAGCGTGCGCAGCACCGTCCCCTCGCCGTCGACGAGGGCGACCAGGCCGTACTTCTGCGGCTGCGGTCGTACCGCGTCGGGCAGCAGCGCCACCAGCTGGCGCAGCCGGGGGTGCGGCAGCAGCCGCTCGACGACCGGCAGCCGGGGGCTGGGCAACGCGATCCAGTATGTCCCATCGCCGACCGCCGTGAGGTTGTCCGGGTACGCCGGCAGGTCGGTGAGGACGGTGACCGCCCCGTCGGGCAGGGTCACCCGCACCAGCCGGTGGGTGCTGGTCTCCACCAGCATCAGCGCCGACTCGTCGGGGGTCAGCGCGATCCCGTTGGGGAAGTAGAGCCCGTCGGTCACCACCTCGGTGCGCCCCGAGCGCGGGTCGTACGCCAGCACCCGCCCGTTGGGGCGGTGTTCCAGCAGGTCGTGCTTCCAGTGCGAGAGCGGGTACCGGTCGGAGGAGTCGGTGAAGTAGACCGTGCCGTCGCGGGCCACCGTGGCGTTGTCGGCCAGGTGCACCGGCGGCCCGGTGCCGGTCAGCTCGTGCACCGCGCCGTCGGGGGTGACCCGCAGCAACCCCCGGTACGCGTCGCAGACCACCAGGCTGCCGTCGCGCGGGTCGAGCTCGATGCCGAGCGGTCGTCCGCCGGTCTCGGCGAGCGGCCGGGGCGCGGTGCCGGCGGGCGCGTCGGCGGGCCACCACCAGAGCCGGCCGTCCTCGTCGCCGCTGACCACCCGCCCGTCCGGGTCCACCAGCACGTCCTCCGGCCCGTGCGCGCCGGGCGGCAGGGGCAGCAGCTCGACGGCGTCGAGCCGCCGGTCGGTGGCCGCCCACACCCCGGTC
This sequence comes from Micromonospora sp. U56, assembly GCF_018070095.1. NCBI lineage: Bacteria > Bacillati > Actinomycetota > Actinomycetes > Micromonosporales > Micromonosporaceae > Micromonospora > Micromonospora sp. U56. The sequence continues at coordinate 7,207 of NZ_JAGPYL010000015.1, read as the reverse complement.
AGCGGGGGCGGGACGGTGGCCGGCTCGCGGACGGGCCGGATGAGGCGGGGCGGGTGGGGGCGCTGGCGCGGGACGACCATCGGGTCATTGTCACCCGCCGATCCCGGTCCCGTCCCCCCGCCGGGCGTGTCGCGCCGGCGGCGCATCGCCCCTGAGACGGATCGGGGACTCCCCCGGGGGCGACCCTGGGCGTACCCGGATTCGGTCCGTCGGACGGCGGAAATGTCGGTGGCCGGGGCTAGATTCGTCCGTATGGGACAGCGGGGTGAACGGCTTCACGTGCAGCTCAGCGTGGGTGACGACGTGGTCGGGGTGCGAGTGGTCGGCGAGGTCGACGTCGCCTCGGTCGGTGTGCTGCGTGCCGCGCTGTGGGCCGCGCCGGCGCGTCCGGTGCTGCGGGTCGACCTCTCCGGGGTCCGGCTGCTCTCCGCCGCCGGGGTCCGCGCGCTGGTCGCCGCGCACCTGCGGGTGCGGGCCCGGGGCGGAGAACTCGTGCTGGCCGACCCGGATCCGGTGGTCTCCCGGGTGCTGCGGGCCACCGGCCTGCACCGGGTCGTCCCCGTCGTGCAGAGCCTGCCCACTCCGCCCTGCCCCCGCGGCGAGCTGGTCGCCTGCGCCTGAGACGCGACCCCGCCGGGGCGGCGCCGACCCCGCACCCGATGGCCGCGGGGCCGCCGCCACGACACCGACCGTGCAATCCCGATGGCGCGGGGCCGTCGGCGCGGCGCCGATCGTGCAATCCCGGCGCCGGGGCCGTCGGCGCGGCGCCCACGGCCCCGCCTCCGGTCAGCGGACGCCGAGCAGGTCGACGACGAAGACCAGGGTCTCGTTCGGCTTGATGACGCCGCCGGCACCACGGCTGCCGTAGCCCAGGTGCGGCGGGATGGTCAGCCGACGACGACCGCCGACCTTCATCCCCACCACGCCCTGGTCCCAGCCGGCGATGACCTGGCCACCGCCGAGCGGAAACTCGAACGCCTCGCCCCGGTTCCAGGACGCGTCGAACTCGCGCCCGGTGGAGTGCGACACCCCGACGTAGTGGACGTTGGCGAGCTGGCCGGGCCGGGCCTCCGGGCCGTCGCCCACGGTGATGTCCTCGACGACGAGGTCGGCCGGGGGCGCGCCCTCGATCGGGCCGATCTCGGGCTTGCCTGCCTGGGGCATGTTCATCTGCTGATCTCCTGCCGTTCTGGCTCGATCGTCCGGTCGGTTCCGATCCTGCCGGATCGCGACTCACCGATCCCCGGCAGTCCCGGAGACGGCGCCGGCGCATCGGCGCGACGGTGGACCCGGACACGCCGGAGGGGCGCCACCGGTCGGTGGCGCCCCTCCGGGGTCGGTGCGGTCACTTCAGCCAGCCGTACTTCCGGACGACGGGCAGGTTCGCCCAGACCCGACCGAGGCCGAGGGTGTTGCCCGCGCCGACCAGGGCCAGACCGGCGAGCACCGCGGCGTAGATCAGGTGGTCGTCCATGAAGAGGTTGTTCTCGGGAGGCAGGACGGCGGTCCACATGAGCACCATCAGCAGCGCGCCGGTCGTGGCGGCGAGTCGCATCCCGATGCCGAGCAGCAGCGCCACGCCGATCCCCGCGAGACCGGCCATGAACAGCCAGTCGGCCCAGGTCGCGCCGGCGATGTCCTGGTAGATGCCCTTGAACGGGCCGGCCGCGCCGAAGGTGAGGAACCCCTTGGTCGGGCTGCCACCGTTGATCCAGGCGTTCTTCGCCTCGGTCTCGTGGCCGAGGCCGAAGGCCTTGTCCAGGAACGCCCAGAGGAAGATCCATCCGAGCGCGATCCGGGTGCCGGCCCAGACGAACCGGGCGGCGCGCTCACGGGGGGTCTCGGCCGCCGGAGCGATGGTGGTGGCGGTGGTGTTCCGCTCGATCGTCGCGGTCATGGTGTCCACGTCCCTTCTCTGCCTGGCACCGCGTTTCCGGTGGCACATTCATTGCACCGCCGCGCGGCGGTCCCGGGCAGGGCCGGTAGGGCCCTCCCGCAGCGGGACCTTGGACCCCGAACGCGGCCCCGCCGGCGGGACCTTCGGCCCCCGTCCGACCCGGTCCACCGCCTCTGCCCCCGCTGGTCGGCGCCGTCCTACCGTGCGGATGAAGAACAGCCGAGGAGGTCGTGATGAGGACGTGGCAGGTGGGCGACGTGATGACCCGGGACGTCGCGACGGTGGGGGAGGAGACCCCGTACCGGGACATCGTCGACGTGCTGATCCGACGAGGAGTCAGCGCGGTGCCGGTGGTGGACGGGTTCCGGCGGGTGTTGGGCGTGGTGTCCGAGGCCGACCTGCTGCACAAGGTGGAGCGGGCGGGCAACCCGGACCAGCGCCGGGTCTTCGAGGGCCGGCGCCGGCGGGTGGCGCGGGAGAAGGCCGACGCGCTGGTGGCGAAGGAGCTGATGACCGCCCCGGCGGTCACCACGTACCCGGAGTCGCCGTTGCCGGCCGCGGCCCGGCTGATGGACCAGGAGGTCGTCAAGCGGCTGCCCGTGCTCGACGACCTCGGCCGGCTGGTCGGCATCGTGACCCGCAGCGACCTGCTCCGGGTGCACCTGCGCAGCGACGCGGAGATCCGCGAGGACGTGGTGCAGGAGGTGTTGCGGCGGGTGCTCGCCGTGCGGGACGGGCTGGTCACCGTGCAGGTCCGCGACGGTGAGGTGACCCTGGACGGCCGGCTCGACCGGCGCAGCGCCGCCGACCTCGCGGTCCGGCTCGCCGGGCAGGTCAGCGGCGTGGTCCGGGTTGTCGACACCATCGGGTACGACGTGGACGACACCGTCCTGGTCGAGCTGCCGCCGGGTCGGGTCACCCCGGTCGCCTGAACCGCCGCCCCGGGGCTGCGCCCGGGTCTAGGCCCGGTGGGTCACCGGGTCGGCGAGCTGGGCGGCCAGCAACCTGGGCGCCTCCGCCAGCGACGGGCCGTACCAGGTGAGGTGGCGGCCGGAGACCAGCGCGCAGGGCGTGCCGGGGAACGCCTCCGGGCCGTCGGCGGCGGTGAACGCGTACGGCTCGTCGGGGAGCACGACCAGGTCGGGTTCCCGGGCGCGCAGCGCGTCGAGGTCCGGGCGCGGGTACCGCTCGGCGTCGTCGGCGTACAGGTTCGCCACGCCGAGCCGGCGCAGCACGTCCCCGGCGAAGGTGTCGCCGCCGAGCACCACCCAGGGCCGGCGCCACACCGGTACGACGGCCCGGCGCGGCACCGGCGGCGGCGTGGCCGGGGTGGCCCAGGCGCGGCGGGCGGCGGCGAGCCAGTCCGGTTCGGCGGTCACGCCGAGCGCGGCGAGCAGGTCGGCCAGCTCGGTCAGCGCCTGCGGCACGGTACGCGGGTAGGTGACCCGGACCGGCACCCCGGCCGCGACCAGCGCCTCGGCGTCGGCGCGCCGGTTCTCCTCCACGTTGAGCAGCACCAGGTCCGGGCGCAGGGCGAGCACCCGGTCCAGGTCCGGGTACTTGCTGCCGCCCACCCGCGCCACGTCGAGCCCGGCGGGGTGCGTGCACCAGTCGGTCGCGCCGACCAGCACCTCCGGCGCGGTCACCGCCACCGCCTCGGTCAGCGACGGCACCAGCGAGACCACCCGCACGGCGTACCTCCCTCCCCGGCGCGGACCGCGCCGGTCCGACCCATCGTCCCCGCGGTCGTCGGTCCCGTCCGGCCGGCCCCCTTGCCGCTCTTCTACAACGTTGTAATACTCGGGTGGCCCGGCATCCCGAGGAGGACCGATGACCGCCCGCCCCACCCCGACCGTCCAGGACGAGACCCCGGTGGAGGCGCTCGGCGACCTCTACCGCGACGGCATCACCGCCTGCCGGGGCGCGTTCGCCGTCGACTGGGTCGACCAGGTCGGCGAGGACATCGACGCGGCCTTCCGGGAGGCCCGCTCCCGCCCGGACGGCGCGGTCGGCCGCGGCCCTCACCGCTGGTACGTCGAGATCCACCCCGAACAGCTGCGCGGCTTCGCCGACCTGGTCACCCACCCCTGGGTGGTGGCGGTCTGCCGCGCGGTGCTCGGCCCCGACTACGAGATCGTCGAGCTCGGCTTCGACATCCCGTTCCCGGGCGCCGTCATGCAGCCCTGGCACCGGGACTTCCCGATGCCCGAGGAGACCCGACGCCAACGGCGACTCACCTCGCTCGCGTTCAACCTGACCACCGTGGACACGGTCGAGGAGATGGGCCCGTTCCAGATCGCCCCCGGCACCCAGTGGGACGACGGCGCCGACTTCGACCACGGGATGTTCCCGCCGAAGGAGCGTTACCCCCGCTACGCGCAGCGGGCGGTGCGCAAGTACCCGCGGCGCGGCGACATCTCGGCCCGCTCGGCGCTGACCGTGCACCGGGGCACCCCGAACGTCTCGACGCTGGCCCGGCCGGTGCTGGTGCTCGGCGTGGACGCCCCCGGCGCCGGCAACGCCGAGCGGCACGACATGGCGGTCACCCGGGAGTACCGGGACCAGCTGCCCGAGCTGGCCCGCGCCCACCTGCCGTGCCCGGTGGTGGAGCGGCTGACCCCGATCCGGCAGAAGCACACCATCGAGGGCCTGGTGATGGGGGCCGCCTGAGCCACCGGCCCGGACCCGACGGGGCGGGGGCCCGGATCCGACCGCACCGGCGAGGCGACGAGCAGGGTCGACGCCCTAGACTCGGCCGGTCGACCGACCACGTGAGGATCCGGCACCACCATGACGCGTACCGCCACCGACGACGGTTCCCGGCTGCGGCCGCTGCCGCTCGACGGTGGCGCGCTGCCCGTCCGGGCCGGTCAGGTGGTGCACGCCGGTTGCCGGCTCGGCGACCTGGTGACCCGGCGCCCGGAGGGCATCACCGGGCACCAGTGGAGTTCGGCGACCCGCGAGGAGTTCGACCACGTGGTCTGCGCCGCCGACACCGGTCGGCCGCTCTTCGCCGTCGTGTTCGGCGCGCCGGCGCCGCCCGGCTCGGCCCGGCAGCGCGCCGAGCGGATGCGCGACGCCGTCTGCGCCGCGGTCGACCTGCCCGTGCTGCGGATCGAGTCGCCGACGTTGCGGTCCGCCGCCCACGGCCCGCGGATCGTCGGGTACGTCATCGACGCCCGCGCGTACGCCGGCCCGTCCGCCGGCCAGGACGGCGACGGGTACGACAGCGCGGTGGCCTTCCGCGACATCGTCGGTCGGCTGCCCGACGGCCGCACCGGCCCGGTCAACGACCTGGGGGCGCTGACCCGCGCCGCCGCCGTCGACGCGTACGTCTCCCGGCGGCTGGCCGACCCCATCGTGCGCGGGCTGCACGTGCGGTGGCGGGACGGGGCGGCCGAGGGCTGGAGCTGGGTCGAGGTGCGGCCCGGTCGCTGCCTGGTCGAGCGGGTGACCCTCCGCGAGCACCGCTTCTGGTGCGGGGTGGACGCCGCCCGGCTGGCCGAGGATCTGGCCACCGTCGCGGTCGGGGAGCGGCTGCGGGCGCTGGAGACCGACGAACCGTCGCTGGTGGACCGGGCCGAGCTGCGGCGGGAGATCCGGGGGCTGCGCGCCCGCCGGGACGAGCTGGTCGGCGGCTTCGCCTTCGACCACCTCTGCGTCGACTGACATCCCACCGCAGCGTCGCCGCGCGGTGACTCCGCGTCTTTCGCAGAACCCCGATCGGGCCGTCGTCACCGTCCCGTGCCGAATTCCTCGATCCGCGTTGAACCATCGCCCGCGGCGCTCCGTACCTAAGCGGGAATGGACACAGATCTTCCCAGCCGCGCCACCCGACGCGGCGGACGGTGCGGAAAGGGCATCGTCGGCCATCGACGCGCGACCGGAACGTCGCAGTGCTCCCGACGGGCGTCCCACCCCGAATTCCGTTCGCCCGACGGGGTCACGAGTCAGGTACCGGATCGAGAAGGAGAGCAATTCGATGCGCAGGTCCACAGGGGCGCGCCGGTCATCCGGTAACGCGCGGAGCAAGCGGCTGCTGGCGGCGGTCGGCGCGCTCGCGGTCTTCGGCGGTATCGCCGCGGTGACCCAGATCTCGTCGGCCCAGGAGAATCGGCGGACGACGACCCGCAACGTCTCGTCCGCCTGCGTGGCGCCGAGTCCCGGCGCCACCTCGCCGAGCGGTCGCGGCAGCACCACGCAGACGTGGCAGAACGGGCGCTGGGTGCGCAACCACTGGGGCGACGGCCAGATGTCCGTCGCCGAGTGCCAGGCCGTCAAGGACGGCAACGCGCCGGTGAACACCGTCGCCTCCGGCGTGGTCTGCCCGGACGTCGCCGGCAAACTTCCCCGCGTCCCGGACCGCGCCCGGGCCGAGGTCGACCGGAACCTCGCGCTGTTGCAGACCCAGATCGCCGAGGCCGACCGGCGGCTGGCCGCCGAGGGCCGCAACGGGCAGGACTTCATCAACAACGCCATCCTGCGTCCGCTGGAGGACAAGCGGCGCGCGACGTTGAACCGGATCACGACCGCCATCGACCGGGTGGGTCCGCGCCCGCAGGGTCTGGACCAGCTCGCGAAATGCACCGTCGCCGCGAACAACAACAATGGCGGCGCCAATGGCGGTCAGACCGGCGCCCCGACCGCCGCCCCGACCAATGGTGGTCAGAACGGCGGCCAGAACGGCGGACAGAACGGCGGCGGAAACAACAACGGCGGAAACAATCTCGGCGTGCTGGCCAAGGACTGCACCAACAGCGACCTCCAGCCGCACGACGGTTTCCAGAACGGCAACCGGTGCGTCAGCACGGCCTTCGGTGAGGTCGGCGCCGCCGCCAACAACCCGTCCCTGCTGATCACCGAGTTCCCGGAGCAGGTGCAGCGCAACCAGCCGTTCGCGCTGCAGGTCTCCACCCGGAACCTGATCCGCGACCGGTTCCTCGCCGCCGGCCAGGGCGGCTACTACCTGGAGAGCTCGGTCCTCAACGACCAGGGGCTGACTCGCGGTCACTTCCACACCGCCTGCCGGATGCTGCAGAGCACCAATGAGGCGCCGTCGAACCCGCAGGACGTGCCGGCGTTCTTCGTCGCCACCGAGGACGGTCGCGGCGGTGGCCAGGCCGACGAAGTGACCATCCAGATCCCGGGCCTGCCGCAGTCGGGCACGGCGCAGTGCGCGGTCTGGGCCGGTGACGGCTCGCACCGGGTGCCGATGATGGAGCGGGCCAACCAGACCCCCGCCTTCGACGTGGTGCGGATCGAGGTCGACTGACCCGTCGTACGACACCGTCGCGGGGGGGCCGGGGGGTT
>NZ_JAGPYL010000149.1:0-14551 GCF_018070095.1 Micromonospora sp. U56 | reverse complement strand
TTGGATCGTGGCCGGCGTCTGCGTGGCGGTCGGCCTGGGCCTGTTCTACTCGGATTTCTTGGCGGTCGTTGGATAAAAGCCACGCGACAAGCCTGTGTCGTGCCACCGACGGTGATCCGCCGGGCAGCCTGGTTCCCCACCGGGTGCCAGCGTCTGGCAGCAGCATTGCCTAAGCCGGTCGCGGCCAGACCCCTCGGTCGCTGTGTCAGCAAGAAATCAGCAACAGGTCTGGCGTCATCCATCACGGGGCGACCTCCGGCGGCGGCTGGAGCGCACGCGACGACATCACGTGGTATCGGCTGTGAACTGGCGACAGGCGAGATCGACGTTCACACCGAAGAGGTCACTGGTTCGATCCCACTATCGCCCACCATGAATATGTCCAGGTCAGAAGCTCGGAACCGGGAATGCCGGTAACGGGCTTCTTGCCGCTTGTCCCCTACATTGGGAGCAGATTGGGAGCAGCCCGATCCTCGCGACGTGGACGACCACGAGCGGACATGACGTCTTCGCGGCTCCGTGGAGTAGCGCTGCGGCAGGTCAGGGTTGACGCGGCTGGATGAGTCGTCCGCTTGGGTCTGGCTCCGGCAGGCGCCCGGCCGTCGGTCCCGTTTCTGTGGGGGAGTCGGTGCGGGAGCTGGGTTCAGTCACCGGCGGCGCATGATGGCGTAGACCATCCTGCTGCTGGCGAACTCGGAGATGCTGACGAGTTCCCAGCCGAACTGCTCGAGCACCTCGGCCGACGTCATCCCGCGTTCGGTGGCCGCCTGGGACGGCGCGGGCACCCTGACCGACCTGGAACCCAAGGTCGCCGCCAGCGGTAAGCGGGACTTCCGTGCGCTGGCGGCGTTGCTGGAGCAGCCGGTACGCGCGGGCTGCCGGTCGCCGAACAATTTTGTCTGGCACGCGAGCATGCGGCTCGCGCCCGAGGAACGGCGCCGGGATCGCGTCAGTGACACGATCTGGGAGAGCATGGCAGTGCAGATGCTCGCCGGGGTCGGGGTCGCCACCACCGCCACCGATCCGGGTCTGCGGTGGATCGCCATGCGGAATGCCGATGACCATGTGCACATCGTCGCCACGCTGGTGCGCGAGGACGGCCGAACCAACTGGCTGCGCAACGACTACCCGCTCTGCGTCAAGGCCACCTACAACGTCGCCCGCCGCTACAACCTGCACCGCCGGGTGCCGCCGGCTGACCGCACCGCCCACCGCCGCCCGCACCCGGTCGAGGTCAGCAAGGCCCGTCGCACCGGCCGGGCTCAGACGTCCCGCGACGACCTGCGCCGGCGCGTACGCACGGCGTGGCCGCCGGATCCGAGGAGGAGTTCTTCGCCCGGCTACGCGAGGCAGGGGTGCTGGTCCGACTCCGACGCGGCAGCACCGATCCTCGCAACATCACCGGGTACACGCTGGCGCTTCCCGGCGCACGCACTCCCGGCAGGCAGCCGGTGTACTTCGGCGGGGGCCGGTTGGCGCCCGACACGGCCCGCCGGTCAGGGCTGGTACTGGCTGCGGGTGCGGGGCAGCCACTGGGGATGCTGGTCCCGCAGGTAGCGGACCAGTCCCTCGCGCAGGTCGCAGCGCAGGTCCCAGGCGCTGGCGCCGTCCGCGGCCGAGGCCTGCACCTGGATGACCACGGTCTGCGGGGTGGCGTCGACCATCTGGAGCACCCACTGGTCTCGATCCCACAGCGGTGAGGACTCGACCAGTCGGCGTGCCTCCCGGCGCAGGTCGTCCAGGTCGGCGGTGTGGTCGACATGGATCTGGATCTTGCCGACCACCCGGGACTCGTTCCGGGTCCAGTTCTGGAACGGCCGCTCGGTGAAGTATGTCGTCGGCAGGATGAGCACCCGGTCGTCCCAGAGCCGGATCACCACGTTGGTCAGCTTCACCTCCTCGACCCGGCCCCATTCGCCGTCCACCACCAGCACGTCGCCGACGTGCATTCCGTCGGCGAAGGCGATCTGGATGCCGGCGAACGCGTTGCCGAGCGCGGTTCGGGCGGAGAGGCCGATCACCGCGCCGATCACGCCGGCCGAGGTCAGAATGGAGATGCCGGCGAGGCGTACCGGCCGGAAGGTGATCAGGATCAGGCCGATTGCGACGACCGTAACCACGGCGACGGTGAGCCGCCGCACGGGGCGGATCTGGGTCCGGGCCCGCCGGATCCGCCGGCTGGTGACCAGATCGCTCGGCAGCTTGCTGAACGCCACCGTTTCGACGACGTTCAATGTCCTGATCACCAGCCACGAGCTGAGGGCGATCAGGACCAGCAGGATGGTGTGCCGCAGATAACGCTGCCACTGGGCTGGTCCGGGCGGCAGCGCGTAGTACAGCGCCCCGACCAGCAGGACCGTGGCCGCCGGGCGGCGGCAGGCGTGCCGCAGCGGTTCCAGCAGCCACTTGTAGCGGCCACGGGCACCCCGGCGGATCAGCACGCCGGTGACCAGGTCCACGACCACGGCCGCCGTCAGCGCGGCCAACACGATCAACGCGGTACGCATCAGAAGCCGTTCACCGTGATCCCGATGCCGCCTCTCCTGAGCTCGACCGCACTCCCCGCTTCAGGGTGTCATCGGATCCGGTGGCAAGCGGCGGATATCGGGAATGCCAGACGGCCGTGACGGACGTCCGGCGACACGCCACTGCTTGAGCCGGTTGAAGCAGCGCTCCACGACGTTGCGCTGCTTGTAGATCACCTTGTCGAAGGCCGGTGGCCGCCCGCCGACGTGCCGGCAGGGTGGGCCGCCACGGACGAGACCTACGACGAGCCCGGCTATCGGTGAGGAGCACCGATGACCCACAGTGAACAGCACCGCCCGGAGGTCGTCGTCGGACTGGTGGCGACCCCGCCGGACCACCCGGCCCGGGTGGCCGCGCGGCTCAGCGCCGAGCTGGCCGGCCGGCTCTCCGAGCGGGTGGACGCCGGCGTGCGGTGGACCGTCCGGGAAGGCTGGGGTGAGGTGGCGCCGCGCCGCGACGGCGGCGTTGAGGCGCTGCTGGACGATCTTGCCCGACGGCGCACCGACGATCGGTGGGACGTCGCGATCTGCCTGACCGACCTGCCGCTGCACACCGAGCGGGTGCCGCTGGTCGCGCAGACCTCCGCCCGTCGCCGAGTCGCGATGGTGTCCCTGCCCGCGCTGGGACTGGGCCAGCTGCGTGCAGCCCGCGCGGCCGTTCCGGATCTGGTGAGCCGACTACTCACCGACGCTTCGGACCAGCGGGTGCCGCCGGCCGGTTGGGCACCGGCCGAGATGGCAAGCCGGGTTGCCGCCGTCCGCCGGGTGGTCGGCGAGGCCGACGCCGGGGAACTTTCGCCTCGCGGCTGATCGACACATCCGTGCTGGAACAGACCCTGCAACGGCCGGTCGATTTCAGCGACTACCTGACGCTCGCCTGGATCACCAGCTCGCTGGCCACCGTCGGCGGCGCGATCGGCTCCGGGCTGGAGAACGAGGACACGGTGGGGGCCGCCGCTTACGGCTACCAGGGCCCGACCGGCTGAGCGGCTGCGCGGGGGGCAAGCCTGCCGCAGGGGCGATGATCACTCTCCAGGTCACCGGGCGCGGGGCGTACCGGCGACCGGTGCGACCGCGGTGGCGTTGAACGTGACGGCGGTCGCCCCCGCAGCCGGTGGCTACGTCACCGTGTGGCCGGCGGACCAGCTCCGGCCGATGGCCTCCAACCTGAACATCGAGACCGCCGGTCAGGTCATCCCGAACTGGTCGTCGTCCCGCTTTCCGGGACCGAGCGGGTAAACCTGTACACGAAGTCCAGCCTGCACCTGGTCGCGGACGTGGCCGGGTACCTCACCGGCGCGCTGACCGCCACGGCGGGCCGGCTCGTCCCGCTGAGCCCGGCCCGGCTGCTCGACACCCGCAATTGACTGCTGGGTCGTCGAAAATATGGCCTCTTGCAGCAAGCGGAAATCTATGAGACTGCCGACAACATCAGAGAGCTGACGCGGATGGGCTCTACCACGAAACAGGCGGCCGGAAAAGACGGAGCGGACTTCGCCGCCAGGAGCTTTGACCTGCTAGAGAGACGACGTCAGTGCAAGGAAGAAAAAGCATGCCGGGGCGCGGGCCCAGCGAGGAGGCTCGCCAGCAGACCGGTACGCGCGCATCATGCCGATTATGTAAGTCGATCATCAGCTGTGCCGGTCGGGTGTCTGCGAGGTGCTGGCGGCGGTGGGCCTGGTCGGAGCCGCTGAGAACCCCGACAGCGAGTGCGAGCACATGAAGATCTACCGTCGAAGCTGAGCGATGCCTTCGCGCTGCCCGCTCCCAAAAAGTTGGTGGACTCCCAAGGTCACCTGGCGGGCAGTCGCCGGCCCGGAGCGGCCTCTGCGGGCAGACTGTCAGCCGCTGGGCGGGGTCGCTACGGCTCGTAGTAGGCGCGGCTGACGGGGTCGGCGAGGGCGGCGAACGACACCGAACGCGCCCACGTCCTGGCGGTGCTCGACAGCGACCGGTTCGTCGACACCACCGTGACCGAGGTATTCGCGACGCTGCTCGATGAAGCCGCCTGCCTGGCCTCGATCTCCACCCTCTACCGCATCCTGCGTGCCGACAATCATCGACGCTGGTCCTGCCCGAATCTCACCCGCTGAGAGTGATCCACGCTACCGTTGGTGAGGTGATTTTGACTAACGGTTATCGGATCGAGGCGGGCGGAGGGGAGGGGATGGCGGATGGCAGACCCGATTGCGGAGTTCTTCACCGCGCTCACCCTGCGGCATGACACAGCGGTTAGGAAGATCACGGGAACTATCCGCTGCGATCTGGTTGCGGACGGGCGGATTGAATATTGGTTCGTCGACATCAAAGATGGCGACATGGACGTATCGCGGGAGAAGCGTGACGCCGAGTGTCTCATCCGGGCTGACAAGACATTGTTCCGCCGCTTTGTCACGGGCGAGGGGAATGCGATCGTGGCGTGGTTGGGATATCGGATTTACATCGCGGGAAGGACTGACCTGTTCCGCGCCTTCGAACGGCTCTTTCCAGGGCCTGTTGGGGCACGTGACCCACGAAATCTGGCCAGCGGGCCCGGGAGCCTGGCACGATGAGCGACTTGATCAGTATCCTGGATGGCAATACTTTCGTGATCAGCGACGGCAATGGCGACATTGATGCGTCGCCGTCGCTGCCCACCGGGTTGTTCTCGTTTGACACCAGATTCTTGTCGAGATGGCATCTAAGTATCAATGGCGAGCGACTGACGGCACTCGCTGTCAATGATCTTCAGTATTACGAGACGCGGTTCTATCTCGTTCTGGGCGCCCCGACCCACTACATCGACGCGAAGGTGACAGTGATCCGTCAGCGTTCGGTTGGCGCAGGTTTTGACGAGGAGCTGACGGTTCTCAATCACGAGAACAAGTTGGTCGATCTCACTGTCCGCTTGGAGGTGGGCAGCGATTTCGCCGATCTGTTCGAGATCAAGGACATGCGACAAAAGAAAGGCAGGTATTTCGCGCGTATCGACGACGGGTGCCTGCGGCTGGGCTACGACCGGGAGGCGTTCCGCCGAGAGACGGTGATCTCGTCCAGTGCGTCAGCAGAGATCGATGAGAATGGGCTGACCTTTGCCATCCGACTCGAACCGCATGGGAAGTGGGTCACCCAACTGCGTGTGGCGACGCTGGGCCCGGATGGGCAGGAGGTTCGCCTGAGCTTGCGTGGCCAACCCATCAGCCGGGCAAAGCGGAAGCTGCGGGAGGATCTGCAGCACTGGCTGGACCAGGCACCGACTCTGGTGTCCGACTTCGAGCCACTGTTGAGGACGTACCGAAGGAGCATCATCGATCTTGCCGCGCTGCGCTATACACCGCTGGTCTCCGGCGGGCGGATCCGGACACTGATGGCGGCCGGCCTGCCGTGGTTCATGACGGTCCTCGGTCGGGACAGCATCCTCACCAGCCTGCAGGCGCTGCCGTTCCTGCCGGAGCTCGCCGAGGCGACACTGTTCGCGTTGGCAGTTCCACAGGGCAGCCGCCTGGACGATTTCCGCGAGGAGGAGCCGGGGAAAATCCTGCACGAGTTCCGCTACGGGGAGTCGGCCGTGTTCGAGGAGCAGCCACACACGGCATACTTCGGCAGCGCCGACTCCACCCCGCTCTACGTGATATTGCTCGACGAGTACGAGCGCTGGACCGGTGACGACGTCGTGGTGCACGAGCTCGAATACGAGGCACGTGCCGCGCTCGCCTGGCTCGACACGTACGCCGACATCATGGGCAATGGTTACGTCTGGTATCAGCGCCGCAACGAGCAGAGCGGCCTGGTAAATCAGGGCTGGAAGGACTCCTGGGATTCGATCTCCTACAACGATGGCCAGCTGCCCGGATTCCCGCGAGCGACCTGCGAGTTGCAGGGTTACGCGTACGACGCCAAGCTCCGAGGTGCCCGGCTGGCCCGACGGTTCTGGGGTGACCCAGCGTATGCCGACCGGCTGGAGCGAGAGGCCGCCGACCTCAAGGAGCGGTTCAACCGGGACTTCTGGATTGAGGATCGGCAGTACTATGCCCTCGCCCTCGACGCCGAGGGCAGACCGGTCGACGCACTCGCGTCGAACATGGGCCATCTGCTCTGGAGCGGAATCGTCGATGAGTCCCGGGTCGGTAAGGTCGCCGAGCATTTGCTCGGCCCGAAGTTGTTCTCTGGTTGGGGCGTGCGGACCCTGGCCGTGGATGCGGGGCGGTACAATCCGGTCGGCCGTCACGTGGGTACGGTGTGGCCCTTCGACAACTCGTTCATCGCCTGGGGATTGCGCCGTTGCGGCCTTGCAGAAGAGGCGGGGCGGATCGCTGAGGCGATGATCGAGGCGGCCGAGTTCTTCGACGGGCGGCTACCGGAGGCGTTCGCCGGTTATGACCGAGCGCTGACGGAGTACCCGGTCGAGTATCCGGCCGCCTGCAGTCCTCGGGCGTTGTCATCAGGCGCCCCGCTGCTGCTGCTGCGAATCATTCTCGGCCTTGAACCGCACGCTGATCATCTGATTATCCGGCCCGCGTTGCCGAAGCTGATTGGCCGGCTCGAACTGCTCGACATTCCTGGACGGTGGGGGCGGATAGACGCCCTCGGCCGCCAACGGTAGCAGCTACTCATCCTCAAACCGCCGCTGACCCGGCTGGGCGGACTGCTTCAATCGGCCCGCTACGAACGCAGAGCTGACGTCTACCAAGCCCTGCTCAGCCTGGCTGAGGTGCCCCGGGTTCTCAGGACAGGGATCCAAAGTAGACGTGACCTGAGCACCGGTGAGGCGTGCGGTCATCACAGCAGGCGCGCCCTGGCGGAGAAGCCCAGTCAAGACATTTCGCTGCCGTGCTGGCCTCTGGAGGGCGCCCAACGGACGCGGTGCCGGTCAGTCTTTCGGTAGGAGGGTGTAGCGCACGGTCTGCAGGCGGATCAGCCCATCCTGGAAGACGAACGTGTCGGTGCCGTCGACTGCCCGGTTCCTCCGTGAATCCGCGGCCCACTCGAGGAACAGTGTGTCATTCTCAAATATCTGGGTCGGCAGCTCCCAGCGTGCCCCGGGCAAATCGGTCAGGAGTTCCTCGAACCCCTTTCGCACGCCCGCCTTGCCGCGCCGGACACCCGCCGGCGTGATGTAGACGGCGTCGTCGGTGTAGTCGGCGACGATCTCGTCCAGATCCTCGGCCGCGAGGGCCTGCGCATGGTGGGCAAATACGTCTTTCGGATTACGAACCATAGCTACCCCGATTTGCGGATGTCGAGACTTGTCCTAACTGACGCTATCAGCTCCACCCATCTTGGCCGGCGGAACCCGGAGCGGGAGAGGGCCAGGACCCGACAGGGCCGCTTGACGCCGTAGGCGGCACGGTGGGTGGAGATGAAACGGAAGCGGCTGGTCACCGATCCATCTCCTTTGCGAAATAGGCGGCTGCCTTCCGCAGGATCTTCTTCTCCTGCCGCAGCTCAGTGTCAATCCCCTGGGAAGCGTGGAGGACTCCGTTATGCGGTTTGAGCCTTCAGCGCCCGGGCCGTTGATCGTTCGTAGTTGATCGGTGAGAGCCCGTCGCGGACCGAGTGGCGCCGGCGCCGGTCGTAGAAGTCGGTGATCCAGGTGGCGATCTTGATGCGTGCCTCTGCCCTGGTGCGGAACTGGCGGCGGTGCACGTACTCGACCTTGATGGTGGAGAAGGTGGCCTCGGCGACGGCGTTATCGAAGCACGACCCGACCCGGCCCATCGACTGCCGGACCCTCCACCGGGTGTTCGGTCGCTGTTGCCTTCTGAGTCTTGGTCCGTTCCCTCCGCGTCGACCAGCCGGAGCGCGACCTTGCCGAGGTCGCCCTCGGAGGGGTGGAAGCCGTGCTGGAGCACCCACATGCCGACCGTGTACCCCTTGCCTGGCTCCATCCGGTCCGGCACCGGATCGAGCGCGGTGACTGCCCAGTTGCCGGCGTACGCGGGAGCCGGGGCCAGGACCATTCCGCCGACCAGCCCGAGCAGCGCGGTGGCCAGTACGGCGAGAACACATCGGTACGCATGTTCACCACCTCCACAGGCGACGAGCCGCCGGCCGCGGGTCCGGTTCCGCCGGCGTCCCGCGACACGGGTGTCGCCCTGCCGGGACGCCACGAACTTTCCCAGAAAGCCCTCCTGGTCATGTCGAAGCGCCGCCGCCGGCCAGCCATCCACTTTGGATGGAGGCGGCGATCCGGCGGTAGGTGGTGGCCGCCGGGTCACGGGCGTCGCCCGGAGCGCGTACCCTCGGCCGGGTGATCCGCAGGACGGCGCGTACCTCGCTGGCGGCGCTGTCGGCGGTCGCGGTCTGCGTTGGGCTGGCCGGATGCGCCGCCGGATCGACCGGCCCGCCGCCGGTCTGGCGCGGGGCCACGCCGGGTCCGACGCCGTCGGCCACCGGCACCGCGACGCCGGAGCCGAGCGCGCCGGTCGAGGTGCGGCTGGCCTTCGCCGGTGACGTCCACTTCACCGGCCGTACCCTGCGCCTGCTCGATGATCCCGAGACGGCCTTCGGGGCGATCGCGTCGACGCTGCGCGACGCCGACGTCACGCTGCTCAACCTGGAGACGGCGGTGACCGACCGGGGCACCCCGCAGCCGAAGACGTACCACTTCCGGGCTCCGAAGACCGCCTTCGCGGCGCTGCGCGCGGCCGGAGTCGACGCGGCGTCGATCGCCAACAACCACATCCTCGACTACGGCCAGCAGGGGCTCTCCGACACCCTCGACGCCGCGACGGAAGCCCAGTATCCGGTGTTCGGCGCGGGCCGCGACGCCGACGCGGCGTATGCGCCCTGGTTCACCACAGTACAAGGGCTGCGGATCGTGGTGCTCGGCATGTCACAGGTGCATGACCTGGCCGGGTCGTGGCGGGCGACGGACGCCCGACCGGGGGTGGCGATGGCGTTCGATCCCGCCCGGGCCACCGCCGCGGTGCGTTCGGCGCGGGAGCAGGCCGACCTGGTCATCGTCTTCATGCACTGGGGCGTCGAGGGCAATTCGTGCCCGAGCGGGGAGATGAAGACGTTCGCCGGAAGGCTGGCCGAGGCCGGCGCCGACATCGTGGTCGGTACGCACGCGCACACGCTGCTGGCCGGCGGCTGGCTGGGCCAGACCTACGTGCACTACGGACTGGGCAACTTCCTCTGGTACGGCAAGTCGCACAGCACGGACTCCGGGGTGCTGAACCTGGTCGTACGCGACCGGACCGTGGTGGACAGCCAGTTCGTCCCGGCGACGGTCTCCGGCAGTGGCCAGCCGGTGCCGGCCACCGGGGTTGGCAAGCAGCGCATCCTCGACAAGCTCGCCAACGCACAGCGGTGCACCGGCTTGGCGGCGAAGCGCCCCGGATAGCGCTGCGGACGGCGCCTGGCCGCCCCACCACATCGAAGACCTCATCGACAGGATCAAAAAAACGCAACGCCGACATCGCTACCGCGAAAGCCAGCCCCGACCCCGCCCACCCGCGCCAGCGTGAGAGGAGTGCGACCCGCCAGGCCTGCCACCATCTCGCGCATCCGCGCCACCCTGCGCAAGGCGTTCAACGACGCCCTCGCCCGCAAAGTGGTCAGCGCCATCCCGAACCCTGCCATGCTGGGGTCAAGACCCCAACGCTCGAGCCAAGCCGATCGGGGGAACCGGAACGCGTCGACCGGTGGAAGGCCACCGGTGAGGTTTCCGGCCCGGTCATGGTGTGGACCGACGATACCTCGCCCAGTTCCTCGGCTACGCCGCCGACGACGCCCCCGACCTGCACCCCCTGCTGCACTTCATGGCCTACCTCGGACCCCGCTGCGGCGAAGCGTGCGGGCTCCTCGACGCCGAAGTCCGCCTCGGCAAGGGCGAGGTCAGCATCGTCAACCAGATCGCTACCACGGCTACCAGCGAGACGCTGCCCTACCGGGTGCGGACCTCGTTCTTGAGCCGGCGCAGGTTCCGCGGCTCCGGCGCGGCGTCCAGGTTGGTCAGCTTGATCGCGCCCTGTTTGCCCCGGTCGACGATCTCCAGCCAGGGCAGCCGCGGCAGGACGGTGTCCAGCGTGGATAGGGTCTAGCGCATCTCGTCGCGGAGCTGGTCGATGAATGCGGTCGGGTCCAGCGGCTTGCGCAGGGCGACGTAGTGCGCGGCCGGGTGGTCTCGAAGTCGTGCGGGAGGTTCTCGTCGGGGTTGCGCCACTTGTCCGCGCCGACGACCCGGATCTCCTTGCAGCGCAGCCGCTCCCGCAGCGCCTGGAAGGTGCAGATCTCGTAGACGCTGCGCACCACCCGGCGGCCGCCCCTGCCGGCGTCCTTGAAGACCAGCTGAGTCCAGTCGCCGAGCACGCCCTTGTGGCTGGGCACCGTCTCGCCGGCCGGGTAGTAGGTTAGCCGGCCGTCCGCGTGCCGCTTGATCAGATCCAAGGCGTCGAGCACCGGCCGGTGGGTGGCGTTGCTCGACTGGAACTCGAGCACGTCCAGCAGCTCGATCAGCCCTCGCCGGTAGTGGTTCGAGTAGGAGGCTTTCAGCGTGGTCTGGACGGTGCGTCGGTACACCGGGCCCTTGGTTTTGAACTCGTGGACCAGCTCGCGCAGGGCCTGCTCGCCGCCGGTCACGGCCGGGTAGGCCACCTGCCGCACGACGTCATCCGGCCGGTCCAGCGAGGCCTCGGCGATGGCGAACAGGATGTTTACCTTGCCGGTGACCCGCTTGAACGCATTCACCAACTCCTCGGTAACCTTCTTGTCCGCGCGGGCCCCGATGCGATGCACCGTGGAGATCAGCAGCTCCACCAGAGTGTCGGTGATTTCCCGCAGCCGTGAGTGCAGCAAGCTTGCCAGCAGGGTCAGAATCAACGGCTCGGGATGGTCGCGCAGGTGCGAGGGAGATTCCACCATCGCCCGCGACCGCCAGCCGGCGAGCACCTGCGGGGCAACGTCGGCGAACAGCCCGTCAGGCAGCCCGATCGCCCGGACGGCGCGCAGTTTACGGATCTCGGTGAGCATTGACTCCAAGCTGACGTTGCCGCGCACCGACTTGATCAGCGCCAGCACCGACTCCTCGCCGGTGTCGTCGTCCGGCACGTCGACCGCGACCAGGGCGCGCAGCCGTTCGGCGCTGTTGCCTTCTGAGCCTTGGCCCACCGATGAACCGGTAAGGGGCGGCCGACCTCGAGGACTATCGAGGAAGCCCTGCGACAGAACGAGAAGCAGCAGCACGGGACACAGCGACACGACCGACAACCCGCCCCTCACGTGAGGCCCGCCCGCGCCTCGCGTGAGCTCGTCCACGTACCGCGGGTACACGCACCGGGCTCTGGCGTGAGCGGGCACAGCTCTCGCTTGGTAAGTCGCTATTGCAGGCGCGTTCCGGCGCTGGGGGTTAGCCGGCGAAGTCCGTGCGGAGCCGGTCGACCAGCCGCGCGGCGAACGCCTCGACCGCGGACGCCACGTCCGGGCCCAGGCCCGCTTGGGCGAAAGTACGGTTTCCGAGGGGCGTCACCATGACCTCGACGAAGAGGTTGCCGTCTCGGAGGTAGAGGGCGTCGCTGGTGTCGTCGTGCCGGTGGGACATCAGCTCTACACCAGGCAGCGCACCCTCGGTTGTCTCCTTGACCAGGCGGGTGTCATACGCCAGGCGTGAGCCCTCCGGAGACTGGTAGGTCGCCATGCCGACGCTGACCACGACGGCAGGCCGCTTCGCCGGGCCGTAGGACCGGGTGCACTGGACGCCTCCTGCGTACAGGAAGTTGGCCGGGACCAGCCAGTTGCTGGAGACCGGATCCTCGGCAGGGGACAGCTGGACCACTGGCTTCAGGCCCTCGAAGTCGATCGCGGAGCATGCCTGCGCGGTCAGGGCGTAATGCGGAGCGGCGACGCCGGACGACCGCGACGCCGACGTGGTCGCCGTCGTCCGCTCCGCCACCGTGCAGCCGGCAAGGGCGAAGACGGCGGCCAGCAGGCCGGCGCACACATGGTTTCGCATCGCAGCTCCAACGTCGGGAAGCGACATCGTACGTAGCGACGATGCTTCTCGCGGCCCGCGCGGCGTCGGCGCCGGTGAAAACTGGTTCTGGCCCACTTCCCTTGATCGGGACTGACGCGATAACGCTCACTTCACCCGTGCCGGGCGAGGGCTGCCCTGAGCTTCCCCCGGCCCCCGGACATCAGGCCGCCCGGACAAGCGGGAAAGCTCAACTGCGGTCCACCGGTTGCCACGCTCCGGCGACGGTCAGCGTGGGACATAGCCGTTTGCAGAGTGGACCGACAGGCGGAAGCCCATCGGCATCGGCTGGTGACCTGGCAGGCTGAGCACGTCGTAGTCGACCGCGAGGTCATCGAAAATGAGCCTTAATCCTTGAGCCATCTCCACGTCCGGGATCGTGATCGCGACGAAGACCGGCAGCTCATGCCGCCGCCACCCTGATCGGTCGGAACGGTGTCGCCGCAGCCGGGGCGAACACGACGGCACCTACCCGAACGACGGCCGGGCGCCCATCCGATACGGGCGAAATCACCTAGGGTGACCCAGTTGCGGCGCTCGTGACAGCAGGGACGCGGCCATCTCGCCATTCGACTATCCGACGAATTGGTGCCGATCCCGGCCCGCCCCACATTTTGGGTCTACGCGCACTTCCGGCTCATGTTCACGATCTTGGCCATGCGTCTTTCGTTCGGCCTGCTCGTTGCATCCGTCGCGGCTGGTCTGCTCTCGGTTGCGGCGGCGCTGCTCGCCATGCCAGCCGCGTCGCTGCAGTTCGGCCTAGTCATGCTGCTCGCACTGCTCGGCTACGTCCTGGCGGATCGAGCTGTGCGCCGCGTGAGGTGGGCCGTCGCCGCCGGTATCGGGCTACTTGCCGTGGTGGCGGCGATGAGACTGCTCTGGTACCAGGAGCAGGTCGATGAAGCAGGCTGGCTGACATACGGCCAAGGGGTAGCGAAGACGTCCATGTTGGCGCATTGGCGGGAGATGATCAACCGGGAAAGGCTCGCCGCGCTGGGTCTGGCGCTTGGCGTTCTCGGCCTCGCGGCCGGTGCGTTGGCGCTACCGTCACGCGGCAGGCGGCGGGGTGTGGCGACGGCAGTCCTCGCGCTGCTGCTACTCGCCGGGTTCGGGCTGAGCGCCGCGCGGGAGTTCAGCCGATATCCGCTGCTCGACCTGCTCGGGACGGTGTGGCCGGCGCTGCTCGCTGCCCTCGTGACCATGGGGGCACTCGCGCTGTCAGGGTGGCGGGCCGACCGGCGTTGGCTGCTCCCGGTGGGGTTGTTCCTGCTGTCACTCGGAGCGGCTTGCGCTTACTCGGATCTCGCCGCAGCGTGGTCAGGCTGGTGGCTTATGGCCAAGCCTCCCGACGGCGCCTTCCTCGGGGTAGGCGTGAGGGTGAGCACGTCAACGGAAGGCTTCCCTCAGGTGTCGTCGGCCATAGAGGCGGCAATCGCGCTCGCCGGTGCGGGACTGGTTGCCATCGGCGCATTGCGCAGCTCCC
Organism: Micromonospora sp. U56; assembly: GCF_018070095.1. Lineage (NCBI taxonomy): Bacteria > Bacillati > Actinomycetota > Actinomycetes > Micromonosporales > Micromonosporaceae > Micromonospora > Micromonospora sp. U56. The sequence continues at coordinate 591 of NZ_JAGPYL010000149.1, read as the reverse complement.
GCGAGGCTGACGCATCATAGGTCGCGGCCGAGCAAGGTAGATCTCTCGAGCGGCGGATCTCATAGTCGGGCAGTCGTAGACCGTCGAGCCTCCCTGACGGGGCGGAGCTCGACTGAGTCAACCCGGACCAGAGCGCTGCCTTGCAAAATCGCGGCAGCTGTCTTCCAGCGTCGACCATCGCCGCTGGCCTGCTCGACTGGTCGGCGACGGTCGCTCGCCACCTGTGCACGTCGGCCGGCTTGGCTGTACGGACTGCTGTACAGGCCCACAGTTACGACTGTCATGATGGCCTGCGTGGGCTCGGAGGACACCACCGTCGATCGGCAGTTCAACGGGTTTCGGCAAGTCTGGAGCCAGCATCCGAGCGGGGTGTTTCACGGGCCTATGAGAACGACGCAGAGGCCGAGAGGCGTACCTTCCCACCGTGGCTCGGCGGGATGGCTGATCAGTCGTAGGCGCACACTGTCAGTTTGTCCCCGATGACTCTGTCGCGACGCCCGTGCCGTGCGTGAAAATCGGCGGTGGTCGCCCGCCGACGTCGACCTTCCTTGGAACTTCGAGTCCGTCAGTTTGTCTGACGCTGGGAGCGTG
>NZ_JAGPYL010000148.1:0-14731 GCF_018070095.1 Micromonospora sp. U56 | reverse complement strand
GAGCCGGCGCGCCCGCGCCGGCCGGCGGTGACGACCTGCGCCGCCGGCTCGCCGGCCGGTCCGGGTCCGAGCGCCGCGAGGCCCTCCTCGATCTGGTACGCGTCGAGATCGCCGCCGTGCTCGGCCACGCCACGCTGGACGCCGTCCAGCCCGACCAGGCGTTCAAGGACCTCGGTTTCGACTCCCTGTCGGCGGTGGAACTGCGCAACCGGCTGACCGCGGTGACCGGGCTGCGGCTGCCGGCCACCCTGGTCTTCGACCACCCCACGGCGGTCGCCGTGGCCGCGCACCTCGACGAGGTGCTCACCCCCGCTGAGGCGGCCCCGACCACGGACGCCCCGGAGTCGCGGCCGGTCGACGAGCCGATCGCCATCGTCGCGATGAGTTGCCGCTTCCCCGGCGGTGTCGGCTCGCCCGAGCAGCTGTGGCGGCTGGTCGCCGACGGCGTGGACGCGATCGGCGAGTTCCCCGCCGACCGGGGCTGGGACGTCGACGGCATCTACCACCCGGAGCGGGGTGCCGAGGGGCGGACCTACTCCCGTTCCGGCGGCTTCCTCGCCGACGCCGCCGAGTTCGACGCCGGCCTCTTCGGGATCAGCCCGAACGAGGCGGTGGCGATGGACCCGCAGCAGCGGTTGCTGCTGGAGTGCGCCTGGGAGACCTTCGAGCGGGCTGGCATCGACCCGGGCACGCTCAAGGGCAGCCCCACCGGCGTCTTCGCCGGCGTGATGTACCACGACTACCAGGACAACACGAACACCGGCTCGATCGCCTCCGGCCGCGTCGCCTACGCCTTCGGGCTGGAGGGGCCGGCGGTCACCGTCGACACCGCCTGCTCGTCCTCGCTGGTCGCGCTGCACCTGGCCGCCCAGGCGCTGCGGTCCGGGGAGTGCACGCTCGCGCTCGCCGGCGGGGTGACCGTGATGGCCACCCCGGACACCTTCGTCGAGTTCAGCCGGCAGCGCGGGCTCTCCCCGGACGGCCGGTGCAAATCCTTCGGGGCGGGCGCCGACGGCACCGGCTTCTCCGAGGGGGCCGGCCTGCTGCTGGTGGAGCGCCTCTCCGACGCCCGCCGCCACGGTCACCCCGTCCTCGCCGTGGTGCGCGGCTCGGCGGTCAACTCCGACGGCGCGTCGAACGGCCTGACCGCGCCGAACGGCCCCGCCCAGCAACGGGTCATCCGCGCGGCGCTCGCCTCGGCCCGGGTGCCGGCCGCCGAGGTGGACGTGGTCGAGGCGCACGGCACCGGCACCACCCTCGGCGACCCGATCGAGGCGCAGGCGCTGCTGGCCACCTACGGGCAGGCCCGCCCGGGGGACCGGCCGCTCTGGCTGGGGTCGGTCAAGTCGAACGTCGGCCACACCCAGGCCGCCGCCGGGGTGGCCGGGGTGATGAAGATGATCCTGGCGATGCGGCACGGGCTGATGCCCCGCACCCTGCACGCCGAGGAGCGCTCGCCGCAGGTCGACTGGTCCGCCGGCGCGGTCGAGCTGCTGACCGAGGCACGCGAGTGGCCGGCGAACGGGCATCCGCGCCGGGCCGGCATCTCCTCCTTCGGGCTCTCCGGCACCAACGCCCACGTGATCATCGAGGAGCCGCCCGCCGACGGTGACGCGTCCACGCCCCGACCGGTCGACGGCCTGGTGCCCTGGCCGGTGTCGGCGCGGTCCGACACCGCCGTGCGCGACCTGGCCGGACGGCTGGCCGACCTCGCCGCCCGGATCGACCCGGCCGACGTGCCGGCGGCGGGCCGGACGCTCGCCACCGGGCGGGCGCTCTTCGGCCACCGGGCCGTGGTGCTCGGCGCGGACCCGGCGGAGCTGTCCGCCGGCCTGACCGCCCTGGCCGCCGGCGCCGGCGCTCCCGGCCTGGTCACCGGCGTGACCCGGCCGGGTGGTCGGCTGGCGGTGCTGTTCACCGGTCAGGGCGCGCAGCGCCTGGGCATGGGTCGTTCGTTGCACGCGGTGTTCCCGGTGTTCGCGTCGGCGTTCGACGCGGTCGTGGCGGAGCTGGACGAGCACCTGGATCGGCCGTTGCGTGAGGTGATCTGGGGTGATGACGAGGAGCTGATCCGGCGGACGGGCTATGCGCAGGCGGGGTTGTTCGCGGTCGAGGTGGCGTTGTTCCGGCTGGTGGAGTCGGCGGGTGTGCGGCCGGACTTCGTGGCCGGGCACTCGATCGGTGAGCTGGCCGCGGCGCATGTGGCCGGGGTGTTGTCGTTGGCGGATGCGGCTTGGTTGGTGGCGGCGCGGGGTCGGTTGATGCAGGCGTTGCCCGAGGGCGGGGCGATGGTCGCGGTGCGGGCGTCGGAGGAGGAGGTGCGGGCGGCGCTGGCGGGTCCGGGTGTGGTGGTCGGATCCTTTGGACCTGATGTCGTAAACGACTCAGACTCCACCGGCACCGGCACCGGCACCGGCACCGGCACCGGCACCGGCATCGGCCGGGCGGCAAGCGCTCGTGTGGACATTGCGGCCGTCAACGGCCCCCGGTCGGTCGTCATCTCCGGCCCCGAAGCCGCCGTGCTCGCGGTCGCCGAGCACTTCACCAACCTGGGCCGCAAGACCACCCGACTGCGGGTCAGCCACGCCTTCCACAGCCGGCTGATGGACCCGATGCTCGACGAGTTCCGGGCCGTCGCCGCAGAGCTGACCTACGCCGAGCCGCAACTCCCGCTGGTCTCGAACCTGACCGGCACCCTCGCCACCACCGAGCTGACCGACCCGGACTACTGGGTCCGCCACGTCCGCGAGGCGGTCCGCTTCGCCGACGGCATCACCACCCTGCATCAGGCAGGGGCGACCACGTTCCTGGAACTCGGCCCGGAGGCCGCGCTCACCCCGATGATCGAGGGCATCCTCACCGACGACGTCACCGTCATCGCGAGCCTGCGGCGGGGACACGACGAACACCGTCAAGCCCTGACCGCCCTGGCCAGGCTGCACGTCACCGGTACCACCGTCGACTGGACCACGCTGCTCCCGCAGACCGGTCGCACGATCGACCTGCCCACCTACCCCTTCCAGCGGCAGCGGTACTGGCAGCGGACCAGCACCGCCGACGGGGACCTCGGCGCGGTCGGGATCGACGCCGCCCGCCACCCGCTGCTCGGCGCCGCCGTCACCCTCGCCGGCTCGGACAGCACCGTCCTCACCGGACGGCTCTCCGTGCACAGCCAGCCCTGGCTGGCCGACCACGTGGTGGGCGACGCGATCCTCCTGCCGGGCACCGGTTTCGTGGAACTGGCGCTCAGCGCGGGCGGGCAGGTCGGTTGCGACGCCCTCACCGAACTGGTCCTCGAGGCGCCGCTGGTCGTACCGGAACGCGGCGGGGTCACCGTCCAGGTGCTGCTCGGCGCGGCCGACGAGACGGGCAGGCGGCCGGTCACCGTCCACTCCCGCGACGGCGGACCGGGCCAGCCGTGGACCCGGCACGCCACCGGCGCCGTCGCCCCGGCCACCCGGCCGCCGTCGTTCGACCTGGCCGCGTGGCCGCCGCCGGGCGCCGTCCCGGTCGACCTCACCGGGCGGTACGACGCCCAGGCCGCCGCCGGACTGGCGTACGGGCCGGCGTTCCAGGGGCTGCGCGCCGCCTGGACCGCCGGCGAGCAGGTGTACGCCGAGGTGGCCCTGCCGGCCGGGGACGGCGCCGACGACGGGTACCGGATGCACCCGGCCCTGCTCGACGCCTGCCTGCAGGCGGTCGGCCTCGACGCCCGCCAGGTCGGGCCGGTCCGGCTGCCGTTCGCCTTCGCCGGTGTCACCGTCGCGGTTCCTGACGCCACCACCGTCCGGGTCCGGGTCACCCCGGCCGGCGACGGGGTACGCCTCGACATCGCCGACGCCGCCGGCCTGCCGGTCGCCTCGGTGGAGTCGCTCACCCTGCGGGAACTCTCCGCCGCCCAGCTCGCCGCCGGCCGCCAGGAACCGCGGGACCGGCGGGCCGGGCAGCCCGCCGCACCGGTGGCCGCGCCCCCGGTGCGCTGGGCGGCGTGGGAGGACGTCCGCGACGACGTACCCGAGGTGGTGGTGCTGCGGTCGGAGCCCGGCCGGGACGCCGCCGCCGTGCACCGGGCGACCCACCGGGCCCTGGAGCGGGTCCAGGCCTGGCTCGCCGACGACCGGTACGCCCGGTCCAGCCTGGTGGTGGTCACCCGGGGGGCGGTCGCGGTGGCCGACGAGGAGGCCGCCGACCTGGCCGGTGCCGCCGTCTGGGGTCTGGTCCGCTCCGCGCAGTCGGAGCAGCCCGACCGGATCGTCCTGGCCGACCTCGACGACCCGGACGACCCGGCGGCGCTCGCCCTGGCCGTCGCCACGGGGGAACCGCAGGTCGCCGTCCGCGCCGGCGTCGCCCACGTCGCCCGGCTCGGTCGGCTCGCGGCCAGCCCGGACGCCCCGCCGGCCAGCGTGTTCGGCGCCGAGGGGACGGTGCTGGTCACCGGCGCGACCGGCCTGCTCGGCCGGCTCGTCGCCCGGCACCTGGTCACCACGCACGGCGTACGCCGGCTGCTGCTGACCAGCCGGCGGGGCGGCGCGGCGGTCGGGGCGGACGAGCTCGTCGCCGAGCTGACCGCGCTCGGCGCGGACGTCCGGCTCGCCGCCTGCGACATGGGCGACCGGGACGCGGTGGCGGCCCTGCTGGCCGGGCTCGACCCGGCGCACCCGCTCACCGGGGTCGGGCACTCCGCCGGTGTGCTCGACGACGGGGTGATCGGGTCGCTCACCCCGGACCGCGTCGACGTCGTGTTCCGCCCCAAGGTGGACGCGGCGCTGCACCTGCACGAGCTGACCGCCGACCTGCGGCTCACCGCGTTCGTGCTCTTCTCCTCCGCGGCCGGTGTGGTCGGCAACCCGGGCCAGGGCAGCTACGCCGCCGCCAACGCCTGCCTCGACGCGCTCGCCGCGCACCGCCGGGCCGCCGGCCTGCCCGCCCAGTCGCTCGCCTGGGGAGCCTGGGCCGGCGACGCGGGGATGGCCGCCGACCTCACCGCCGGCGACCGGGCCCGGGTCGAGCGGACCGGCGTCCGCCCGCTCGCGCCCGCCGAGGGGCTCGCGCTGCTGGACGCGGCCGCCGCCACCGACGCGGCGGTGGTCGTGCCGGTGGCGCTGGACCTGGCGGCGCTGGCCGGCGTACCCGATCTGCCGCCGCTCTTCCGCGGCCTGGTGCGGCGACCGGCGCGCGCCGGTGGCGGGGCCGGACCGGACGCCGCGGCGCTGACCCGGCGGCTCGCCGCGCTGCCGGCCGACGAGCGCGACGCCGCGCTGCTCGACGTCGTGCTCACCCAGGCGGCGGCGATCCTCGGGCACGCCGGCCCGCAGGACGTCGACCCGGACCGGGCGTTCCAGGAACTCGGGTTCGACTCGCTGAGCGCGGTGGAGTTCCGCAACCAGCTCAACGCCGCCACCGGCCTGCGGCTGCCCGCGACGATGGTCTTCGACCACCCCAACGCGCGGGTCCTCGCCGCCGAACTGGCCGACGCGCTCGCCCCGGCGCCGGCCGACGGGCTGCCCGAGGACCGGGTGCGGGAGGTCCTCCAGGGCATCCCGCTGAGCCGGCTGCGGGAGGCCGGGCTGCTGGACCGGCTGCTCGAACTCGGTGGGCTCGCCCCCACGCCGGACCCGGCCACGACGGACGACGAAGCCGGCCGCTCGATCGACGAGATGGACGCCGACGACCTGATCAGCATGGCGCTGGGCGACCAGGACCTCGACGACCTCATGACGGGAGACCCTCGATGACCGACGACAAGCTCGTCGCCGCGCTGCGCAGCTCGCTCAAGGAGACCGAGCGGCTGCGCGCGCAGAACCGGCGGCTCACCGCGGCCGCCCACGAGCCGGTCGCGATCGTCGGGATGAGCTGCCGCTTCCCCGGCGGGGTGAGCACCCCGGAGCAGCTGTGGCGGCTGGTCGCCGACGGGATCGACGCGATCGGCGACTTCCCCGCAGACCGGGGCTGGAACGTCGACGAGCTGTACGATCCGACCGGCGAGCGGCCGCACACCAGCTACGTCCGGCAGGGCGGGTTCCTCACCGACGCCGCTGCCTTCGACCCGGCCTTCTTCGGGATCAGCCCCAACGAGGCGACCATCATGGACCCGCAGCAGCGGCTGCTGCTGGAGTGCGCCTGGGAGGCGTTCGAGCGGGCCGGCATCGACCCCGGCACGCTGCGCGGCAGCCGTACCGGGGTGTTCGCCGGGCTGATGTACCACGACTACGCCAGCAGCCACGCCACCGGCTCGGTCGCCTCCGGCCGGGTGGCGTACGCGCTGGGGCTGGAGGGTCCGGCGGTCACCGTGGACACCGCCTGCTCGTCGTCGCTGGTCGCGTTGCATCTGGCGGTGCAGGCGCTGCGCTCGGGGGAGTGCACCCTGGCGCTCGCCGGTGGCGCGGCGGTGATGGCGACGCCGGAGGCCTTCGTCGAGTTCAGCCGCCAGCGGGGGCTGGCCCCGGACGGGCGGTGCAAGTCGTTCGGGGCGGGCGCCGACGGCACCGGCTGGGGCGAGGGTGCCGGCTTCCTGCTGGTGGAACGCCTCTCGGACGCCCAGCGCCTCGGCCACCCGGTGCTGGCGGTGGTCCGCGGCACGGCGGTGAACCAGGACGGCGCGTCGAACGGCTTCTTCGCCCCGAACGGCCCCGCCCAGCAACGGGTGATCCGCGCCGCCCTCGCGTCGGCCGGCGTCCCGGCCGCCGAGGTGGACGTCGTGGAGGCGCACGGCACCGGCACCACCCTCGGGGACCCGATCGAGGCGCAGGCCCTGCTGGCCACGTACGGGCAGGACCGGCCCGCCGACCGGCCGCTCCGGCTCGGGTCGATCAAGTCGAACCTCGGGCACACCCAGGCTGCCGCCGGCGTAGCCGCCGTCATCAAGATGGTGCAGGCGATGCGGCACGGGCTGATGCCACGGACCCTGCACGCCGAGGAGCGCTCGCCCCAGGTGGACTGGTCGTCCGGCGCGGTCGAGCTGCTGACCGAGGCGCGCGAGTGGCCGGCGGAGGGGCATCCGCGCCGGGCCGGCATCTCGTCGTTCGGCCTCTCCGGCACCAACGCCCACGTCATCGTCGAACAGGCCCCGGAGGCCGCCCCGCAGCCGGACGCCGGCGTGCCCTCGTCCCTGGTGCCCTGGGTGCTGTCGGCGAAGTCCGACCCGGCGCTACGCGAACTCGCGGACCGCTTCGCCGGCGTCGCCGCGCATCTCGCGCCGGTGGAGCTGGGCGCCGCGGCCCGAACCCTGGTCACCGGTCGGGCGACGTTCGGCCATCGGGCGGTGGTGCTGGGCGCGGACCCGGCCGAGCTGTCCGCCGGGCTGGCGGCGGTGGCGGCGGGGGAGCGCGCTCCCAACGCCGTCGCCGGCGTGGCCGGGGCCGGTCGGCTGGTGGTGCTGTTCACCGGCCAGGGCGCGCAGCGCCTCGGCATGGGTCGTTCGTTGCACGCGGTGTTCCCGGTGTTCGCGTCGGCGTTCGACGCGGTGGTGGTGGAGCTGGACGCGCATCTGGATCGGCCGTTGCGTGAGGTGGTCTGGGGTGATGACGAGGAGTTGATCCGGCTCACTGGTTACGCCCAGGCGGGGTTGTTCGCGGTCGAGGTGGCGTTGTTCCGGCTGGTGGAGTCGTGGGGTGTGCGGGCCGATTTCGTGGCGGGGCATTCGATCGGTGAGTTGGCTGCGGCGCATGTGGCTGGGGTGTTGTCGTTGGCGGACGCGTCGCGTCTGGTGGCGGCGCGGGGTCGGTTGATGCAGGCGTTGCCGGCTGGTGGGGCGATGGTGGCGGTGCGGGCGTCGGAGGAGGAGGTGCGGTCGGCGCTGGCGGGCCCGGATACCTCTTTCGTCTCCTATCGACCTGATGACGTAAACGATTCAGCCGGCAACGGCAATGGCAACGGCAATGGCACCGGCCCGGTGGCAGGCGCTGGTGTGGACATCGCAGCGGTCAACGGCCCCCGGTCCGTGGTCATCTCCGGCCCCGAAGCGGCCGTGCTGCACGTGGCCGAGCACTTCGCCACGCTGGGTCGCAAGACCACCCGCCTGCGGGTGAGTCACGCCTTCCACAGCCACCTGATGGACCCGATGCTCGCCGACTTCCGGGCCGTCGCCGCGGAGCTGACCTACGCCGAGCCGCAACTCCCGGTCGTGTCCAACCTGACCGGCGCCCTGGCCAGCAGCGAACTGACCGACCCCGACTACTGGGTCCGCCACGTCCGCGAGGCCGTCCGCTTCGCCGACGGCATCACCACCCTGCACACCGCCGGCGCGACCACCTTCCTGGAACTCGGCCCCGACGCCGCGCTCACGCCGATGATCGAGGGCATCCTCACCGACGAGGTCACCGTCGTTCCGTCCCTGCGGCGGGATCATGACGAACACCGGCAGGCCCTGACCGCCCTGGCCAGGCTGCACGTCACCGGCACCACCGTCGACTGGACCGCCCTGCTTCCGCAGACCACCCGCACGATCGACCTGCCCACCTACCCCTTCCAGCGGCAGCGCTACTGGCTGCACACCCTCGACTACCTCGCCGAGTCCTGGCTGGCCGGCGCGCTCGGCGACGACCCGGCCGCGCTCGGCCTGAGCCCCGTCGACCATCCGCTGCTGCGGGCCGCTGTGGCCACCGCTGACGCCGACGGTCTCGTCCTCACCGGCCGGCTGTCCCGGCAGGCGCAGCCCTGGCTTGCCGACCACGACGTGCTCGGCACCGTGCTGCTGCCCGGCACCGGCCTGGTCGAACTCGCCCTGCGCGCCGGCGAGGAGGCCGGCTGCCACCGCCTCGACGAGCTGACCCTCACCGCGCCGCTGGTGCTGCCCCAACGCGGCGACGTCATGGTGCAGGTGGTCGTCGGCGACCCCGACAGCGCTGGGCGTCGCACGGTCGGCGTCTACTCCCGGGCCCCCGGCGGCCGCTGGGCACTGCACGCCGACGGGCTGCTCGCCGCCGACGCCGCCGAGCCGTCCGTCGACCTGACCGCCTGGCCGCCGCCGGGCGCGACCCCGCTGGCCACCGAGGGCGCGTACGAGCGGTTGCGCGGGCGGGGGTATGCGTACGGGCCGACGTTCCAGGGGCTGCGGGCCGCCTGGGAACGCGGCGACGAGCTGTACGCCGAGGTGGCCCTGCCCGACGAGGCGCACCCGGACGCCGCCCGGTTCGGCCTGCACCCGGCCCTGCTCGACGCCGCCATGCACGCCTCCCTGCTCCAGGACCACGACGGCTCCGGCGCGACGCTGCTGCCGTTCGCCTGGAACGGCGTCTCCCGGCACGCCGTCGGCGCCACCGCGCTGCGGCTGCGGATGGCGCCCACCGGGCCGGACAGCGTCACCCTCACCGTCGCCGACCCGTCCGGGCAGCCGGTGCTCACCGTCGGGTCGCTGGTGTCCCGGCCGGTCTCCGCCGCCCAACTCGACGGCGTCCGGGCCGGCCGCGACCAGGTGCTGCACCGGGTGCGGTGGCAGCCGGCGGCCACCCCGGACGGGGCACCGGACTTGTCCCGCTGGGCGGTGGTCGGCGACTCCCGCTGGGCGGTGGTCGGCGACGCCGTCGCGGTGCCGGGGGTGCCGTCGTACGCCGATCTGGACGCGATCGGCGCGGCGGACGCCGTACCGGAGGTGGTGCTGCTGCCGCTCGCTGCCGGCGACGGCGACGTGCCGGCGGCGGTGCGGGAGGTGACCGGGGCGGCGCTGGCGGCCGTGCGGGCCTGGCTGGCCGACGACCGGTTCGCCGACTCGCGGCTGGTGCTGCTCACCCGGGAGGCCGTGGTCACCGGCCCCGACGACCGGGTGGTGCTGGATCAGGCGCCGGTCTGGGGCCTGGTCCGGGCGGCGCAGGCGGAGAACCCGGAGCGGTTCGTCCTGGCCGACACCGACGGCCGGCCGGAGTCCTGGGCCGCGCTGCCGGCGGCCCTCGCGGCGGGGGAGCCGGAACTGGCGCTGCGCACCGGCCGCCTGTTCGTGCCCCGGCTCGTCCCGGTATCCGACGCCGCGACGCTCAGCGGTGCCGCCACCGACGCCACCGCACCCGCTACGACGCTCGGCGGCACCGCCGTCGACGCCGGCACGCGCGACCGCGCCGCGACGGACCCCGGCACGCGCGACCACCGTGCGATCGGCGACGACCAGGCGGCCGGCGGAACGGATGTCGGCACGGCGCTGGTCACCGGGGGCACCGGCGGGCTCGGGGCGCTGGTGGCGCGGCACCTGGTCAGCGCGCACGGCGTCCGCCACCTGGTGCTCACCAGCCGGCGCGGGCTCGCCGCCCCCGGCGTGGACGCGCTGGTCGGCGAGCTGACCGCGCTCGGCGCGGCGGTACGCGTGGCGGCCTGCGACGCCGCCGACCGGGAGGCCCTGGCCGCCGTGCTGGCCGACATCCCCGCCGCCCACCCGCTGCGGATCGTGGTGCACGCCGCCGGGGTCGCCGACAACGGCGTCGCCGCCACGCTCACCCCGGAACGGCTCGCGGCCACGCTCGCGCCCAAGGTGGACGGTGCCTGGCACCTGCACGAGCTGACCCGCGAGGCGGACCTGTCCGCGTTCGTGCTCTTCTCCTCCGCGGGCGGGCTGGTGCTCGCCGCCGGCCAGGCCGGCTACGCGGCGGCGAACGTCTTCCTCGACGCGCTCGCCGAGCACCGGGCCGCGCGGGGGCTGCCGGCGACCTCGCTGGCGTACGGGCTGTGGGGGACCGACGCGGGACTGGGCGCTGCGCTCAGCGACGCCGACCTGGAACGGATGGCCCGACAGGGCTTCCCCGCGCTCACCGAGGCCGACGGGCTGGCCGCGTTCGACACCGCACTGCGGGATCGGCCGGTCACCCTCGTCCCGCTGCGGATCGACCCGGCCGCCGTGCGCACCGACGCCGGCATTCCCGCGCTGCTGCGCGCCCTGGTCCGGGCCCCCCGGCGGTTGCGCCGGGCCACCGACACCCCGGCCGCCGCCGGGCGGTTCGCCGGCCTGTCCGGCCCCGACCGGCTCCGCGCCCTGCGGGACCTGGTCCGCGCCCAGGTCGCCGCCGTCCTCGGGTACGACTCCGCCGAGGCGGTGGAGCCGGACCGCGCCTTCTCCGAGCTGGGCTTCGACTCGCTGTCGGCGGTGGAACTGCGCAACGCGCTGGGCGCGGCGACCGACCTGCGGCTGCCCGCCACGCTGATCTTCGACTATCCGACCGCCGACGCCGTCGCCGCGTACCTCGACTCGCTGCTCGGCGGGGCATCCGCGGACGCCCCCGCCCAGGCCGGGCCGCGCCCGGTGGACGAGCCGATCGCCATCGTCGGGATGAGCTGTCGCTTCCCCGGCGGCGTCGGCTCGCCGGAGGAGCTGTGGCGGTTGGTCGCCGACGGGGTGGACGCGATCGCGCCGCTGCCCACCGACCGGGGCTGGGCCGACGACCTGTACCACCCGGAGCCGGGCCGCCCCGGCCGCTGCTACGCCCGGGCCGGCGGGTTCCTGCCCGACGCCGCCGACTTCGACGCCGGCTTCTTCGGCATCAGCCCGAACGAGGCGTACGCGGTGGACCCGCAGCAGCGTTTGCTGCTGGAGTGCGCCTGGGAGGCGTTCGAGCGGGCCGGGATCGATCCGGGCACGCTCAAGGGCAGCCCCACCGGCGTCTTCGCCGGCCTGATGTACCACGACTACGGGTACGGCAGCTCCGCCGGCGGCAGTGCGGCGGCCGGCCGGGTGTCGTACGTGCTCGGCCTGGAGGGCCCCGCGGTGGCGGTGGACACCGCCTGCTCGTCGTCGCTGGTGGCGTTGCACCTGGCGGTGCAGGCGCTGCGGTCGGGGGAGTGCTCGCTGGCGCTCGCCGGCGGCGTGACTGTGATGGCCACCCCCGAGATCCTGATCGAGTTCTCCCGGCAGCGCGGCCTCTCCCCGGACGGCCGGTGCCGCTCCTTCGGGGCGGGCGCCGACGGCACCGGCTGGGCCGAGGGCGCCGGCTTCCTGCTGGTCGAGCGCCTGTCCGACGCCCAGCGGCTCGGCCACCCGGTGCTGGCCGTGGTGCGGGGCTCGGCGGTCAACCAGGACGGCGCGTCGAACGGCTTCTTCGCCCCGAACGGCCCCTCGCAGCAGCGGGTGATCCGGGCCGCCCTGGCGTCAGCCGGTGTGCCGGCCGCCGAGGTGGACGTGGTCGAGGCCCACGGCACGGGTACGACCCTCGGTGACCCGATCGAGGCGCAGGCGCTGCTGGCCACCTACGGTCAGGACCGGCCCGCCGACCGGCCGCTGTGGTTGGGGTCGATCAAGTCGAACCTGGGGCACACCCAGGCCGCCGCCGGTGTCGCCGGCGTGATCAAGATGGTGCAGGCGATGCGGCACGGCCTGATGCCGCCGACGCTGCACGCCGAGGAGCGCTCGCCGCAGGTGGACTGGTCCGCCGGGACGGTCGAACTGCTGACCCGGCCCCGCGAGTGGTCGGCGAACGGGCATCCGCGCCGGGCCGGCATCTCGTCGTTCGGGCTCTCCGGCACCAACGCCCACGTCATCCTCGAACAGGCCGCACCGCCCCCGACCACCCCCGCGGAACCGAAAACCGGGACGCAGGGACCGCTGCCCTGGCTGCTCTCCGCCCGCTCCGAGGTGGCGCTGCGGGCCCAGGCCGCCCGGCTGCACCGGCACCTGTCGGGCCGGCCGGAGCTGCGGCTGCCGGACGTGGCGTACTCGCTGGCGACCGGCCGCGCCGCCCTGGAACAGCGGGCCGCCGTGCTGGGCGCCGACCGCGACGAACTCCTCGCCGGACTGGCCACCCTCGCCGACGGCGGGACGGCCGCACCCGTCCTGTCGGGGACGGCCCGGCCCGGGCGACTGGCGGTGCTGTTCACCGGTCAGGGCGCTCAGCGCCTGGGTATGGGTCGTTCGCTGCACGCGGTGTTTCCGGTGTTCGCGGCTGCGTTCGACGCGGTGGTGTCCGAGTTGGACGCGCATCTGGACCGGCCGTTGCGTGAGGTGGTCTGGGGTGACGATGAGGAGTTGATCCGGCTCACTGGTTACGCCCAGGCGGGGTTGTTCGCGGTCGAGGTGGCGTTGTTCCGGCTGGTGGAGTCGTGGGGTGTGCGGCCGGATTTCGTCGCCGGGCATTCGATCGGTGAGTTGACTGCGGCGCATGTGGCTGGGGTGTTGTCGCTGTCGGATGCGGCAAGGTTGGTGGCGGCGCGGGGTCGGTTGATGCAGGCGTTGCCGGCTGGTGGGGCGATGGTGGCGGTGCGGGCGTCGGAGGAGGAGGTGCGGGCGGCGCTCGGGGGTCCGGGTGTGGTGGTCGGATCCTTTGGAGCTGATGTCGTAAACGACTCAGCCGGCAACGGCAACGGGACCGGTGTGGGCACCGGCGATGGTGGCGGTCCCGTGGCCGCTGGCGGTGTGGACATCGCGGCGGTCAACGGCCCCCGGTCCGTGGTGATCTCCGGCCCCGAGGCCGCCGTGCTGCGCGTGGCCGCGCACTTCACCACGCTGGGGCGGAAGACCACCCGCCTGCGGGTGAGTCACGCCTTCCACAGTGGGCTGATGGACCCGATGCTCGAGGAGTTCCGGGCCGTCGCGGCGAGCCTGACCTACGCCGAGCCGCAGCTCCCGGTGGTGTCCAACCTGACCGGCACCCTGGCGACCAGCGAGCTGACCGACCCCGACTACTGGGTCCGCCACGTCCGCGAGGCGGTCCGCTTCGCCGACGGCATCACCACCCTGCACACCGCCGGCGCGACCACGTTCCTGGAACTCGGTCCGGACGCCGCCCTCACCCCGATGATCGAGGGCATCCTCACCGACGACGTCACCGTCATCCCCAGCCTGCGGCGGGGTCACGACGAACAGCGGCAGGCCCTGACCGCCCTGGCCAGGCTGCACGTCACCGGCACCACCGTCGACTGGACCGCACTGCTCACCGGCGCCCGCGTCGAGCTGCCCACCTACCCCTTCCAGCGGCAGCGCTACTGGCGTCCGGAACGGCCGGGTGGCGAGGGGGCCACCCCGGCCGGTCTCGCCGCGACCGAGCATCCGCTGCTCGGCGCGTCGGTCACCCTCGCCGACACGGACGGAGTGCTCTTCACCGGCCGGCTCTCCGTCGACACCCAGCCGTGGCTCGCCGACCACACGGTCGGCGACACCGTCCTCTTCCCCGGCACCGGCTTCGTCGAACTGGCGGTCGCCGCCGGCGAGCGGACCGACGCGCCGGTGGTCGAGGAGCTGATCCTGCACGCCCCGCTGATACTGCCCGAGAACACGGCGGTCACCCTCCAGGTCGCCGTCGGCCCACCCGACGAGGGCGGCTCCCGTTCCGTCACCGTCCACTCCCGCGCCGGCGAGGCGGACCCGTGGACCCGGCACGCCGACGGCCGGATCGGCGCCGGCGGCACGGCGCCCGCCGTGGACCTGACCGCCTGGCCGCCGCCGGGCGCGACCCCGCTGCCGACCGGCGACGCGTACGAGCGGATGGCCGAGCGCGGCTACGGCTACGGGCCCACCTTCCAGGGGCTGCGGGCCGCCTGGCAGCGCGGCGACGAGCTGTACGCCGAGATCAGCCTGCCGGACGCCGCGCACGCCGAGGCCGAGCAGTTCGTGCTGCACCCGGCCCTGCTCGACGCCGCGCTGCACGTGCTCGGGCTCGCCGACGGCGACGCCGACGACCAGGGCGGCACCATGCTGCCGTTCTCCTGGAACACCGTCACCCCGCACGCCACCGGCGCCCGGGGGCTGCGGGTCGCGATCCGCCCGACCGGGCCCCGCGAGGTCTCGCTCGACCTGGCCGACCTGTCCGGCGCGCCGGTCGCC
>NZ_JAGPYL010000147.1:0-14743 GCF_018070095.1 Micromonospora sp. U56 | reverse complement strand
AGCTACCTGGCAGCATCCGGGAGAACTTCCGCAAGCTAATGATCAAGTGCTCACGCCGACGTGCGGCGGACACGACATCCCATCAGCGGTCACCTCTCCCGACCACCGGCAGGGGCACGATCTGTCAATAGGACTGCGACGCGTCCTGCAACGGCGAGTGCTCACCCACCAGCGGCTACCGGAACCGAGTCTGCCGCAACCGACCCGGTAGCTCTCATTAGCAACGGTGACAGCAACCAGCGCGAACGGAGCCACCCTCTCAGGAGCGGTGCCGGACGGTGGCCCGAGGCCCGAGACGCTGACGGCCCCGCCGGATGAAGCGCCCAGAACTTACAAGCGAGGGGTCACTGCTGAGGTTGACCCCTACGTGACCCCAACCTGCCGCCAGGAGAGCACTACGAGCCAAACCGGCAGCGAACGGCTGCCGAGGCAGGGGAGGCTGGCCACGGCTGGGCGGGTGTCCTCTTAATCCGCGGGTTCGGGGTTCGAGTCCCTGGCAGCGCACGGTGATCAAGGCCCTGGCCTGGCGTTTTACGCCGGGTCGGGTCCTTTTCCGTATCCCGGCCATGACCGGGTGCTCGCCGGGTGCTCGGGAGCGGTTGGACGGTTCCGGCAAGCCGTGGACGGGGGGCCGTGATCGTGGACACAAGCCACCTAGTCAGTGTGGTGGTGATTCACCGGTAGCCGGGTGCGGGCCGAGACGGGGCTCCGTCGGCGGGGTTCCCCATGGCCGAGTTTGGCGCTGGCTCCTTCTCTGGGTGCGGCGTCGTGTCGATGCTGCGGGAAGATCCCTGCTGTGGATGTCCCCGAGCTTCTTCGTCGCGCCGCCCACCACCTGCCCGTGGCCGCGACGGGTGAAGCCGGCACGACGGTTTCTGACGCGCACGAGTATCTCGACCACGACGAGTGGGAGGTCGCGCTGGACGTCCTCGTGGAACTCGGCGATGCGTGCCGCACCGGGACCGCCTTCTGGGATCTCCTTGCCGAGGCCGCCAGGATGATGTGGCTGTCCCGGACCGAGCGGTGGTGTCACTGGCGGCGGGCCGAAATCGTGCATGGCGTGATTCGCGTCGACCTTCAGCTCGGGGATCCCGGGGTTGCCGGTGGTAGGCGGACGCCGATACCCGGTGACGGACACCTCCGTCCGCTGTGGGACATCGGCGATGTGACGGCGGCGGGCAATCCGGATCTGCTTGTCGCACGAGTTTGGGCCGAGTCACAGCCGGATCTCCAGTCTGGCGGAAGAGCGGTGGTCCGCCTGGCTCCGCTGAGCCCGCAGCGGTGGCGACGCCTGGTGGCCGGAGACGTCATCACGATGCACGAACAGCGGCCAGTGGCCGGGATCGCGACCGTTGTCGAGTCGGTGTCTCCGGCTAGCGATGATCGAAAAGAATGTGACGGAGCGGTGTCGGCGCTCAATTTGGCGGTCCGAACGGCATCCGGCGCAGGCACGGATGATCTTTTTGGGCTAGTACTGCAACGGCAGTTGGTCAGGGGTAGCCGCGTCGTCGGTAGTGGCAGGTTCGGGCTTGGTGTTGGCGTCGTCGGCGCCATCGTGACCAGGCCCAGACGTGCTCTGGTGAGTGAGTTGATCGCACTACGAGTGCGGTGAGCAGTCTTCGGATCTCCGGTACCGTGTAGCCGATCATCATGTCGTCGCCGGGGCTGGATCCCCCTTTGTGGTAAGGGATCGGGCCACGGACAGCCAGGCGTGGGCAACCATGGACAGGGTGATGTGGGCGTACCAGGCTCGCCAGTCACGGACCTGGTATTCGTCTAGGCCGGCTTCGTTCTTGGCCTGCTGGAAGCACTCCTCGATCGCCCAACGGGCCCCAGCGATGCGGGCCAGGTCGACCAGGCGGGTCCGGCCGGGCCCGTAGCAGACGTAGTAGGCGATCTCGCCGGTGGTGATGCTGCGCCGGGCGAGCAACCAGTGCCCGCGACCGGGCTGCCAGCCGATGCGCACGGGCACCCGCGCCCACCAGTACTCGCGGGGTCCGTGGGCGCCGGCGCCGGCGGACAGCCGGCACCACGCTCGGGCGGGCAGAGCGGCGATGAGTTGATCGGCGCGGGCGATGCCCATCGTGGTGGTGATCATGTCGTCATTGCGGCGGGTCGCGACCACATAAGCCACATCCCGGTGTTCCAACCACAGCCGCAGCGACTTCGACTGCCCGTAGGCCTCGTCCATGGTCACCCATCCCACCGGCACTTCGGCGTCCAGGACCCGGGCCAGCATCTGGCGGGCCATCTGCACCTTGGTGGCGAACTCGACCTCGTCCGGGATCCCGGCCGCCCGACACCGCTGGCGGTCATCGGTCCACGACGCCGGGAGGTAGAGCTGCCGGTCGATCAGCGCGTGGCCCTTCGCCGAGCGGTAGGCCAGGAACACCCCGACCTGGCAGTTCTCGGTCCGTCCTGCGGTGCCGGAGTACTGGCGTTGCACCCCGGCCGACCGCGTGCCCTTCTTCAGGAACCCGATGTCGTCGACGATCAGCACACCCGCCGGATCGCCGAGGTGCTCGACCACGTAGTCCCGCACATCGTCACGGACCGCCTCGACGTCCCAGTCTGCCCACCGCAACAGCCGCTGCATCCCGTCCGGCGACACATCCCCGGCCTGCTCAGCCAGGGTCCAGCCGTTCTTGCGGCCCAGGCCCGAGACCAGCCCGCACAGGTACTGACGCACCCGCCGCCGCGGCTCCGACCGGCGAAATCGAGGCCCGATCCGCGCGTGCAACCGGTCCAACTCCCCGTGCCACCGGTCAACATCAACATCCGTCACAGGCAGACCAACGAACGCGAGCCGAACCCGATTCGGTTACTGCCGTTGCAGTACTAGGCGAGGAACGTGACGTACAGCAGGTACGCGTTCAACACGATGATCACTGCGGCGATGCCACCCGCCGCCGCCGTGGTGGCCCGGCGGTTGACGAACGAGCCCATGATGTCCGCGCGGCGGGTGAGCAACAGCAACGGGACCAGAGCGAAGGGGATGCCGAACGACAGGACCACCTGCGAGACGACCAGGCTGTCCGTGGCCGGCAGGCCCAGCCCCAGCACCAGCAGTGCCGGGACCATTGTCAGCCCGCGCCGGACGAACAGCGGGATGCGCCGGCGGATGAAGCCCTGCATGACGACCTGCCCGGCGTAGGTGCCCACGCTCGACGAGGATAGTCCGGAGGCGAGCAGGGCCACGGCGAACGCGAGGGCTGCGCCGCCACCGACCAGGTGACCGAGCCCGGCGTGGGCGGCCTCGATCGAGTCGACGTCGGCATGGCCGGTGCGGTTGAACAGCGAGGCCGCGATCACCAGCATGGACAGGTTGATCACACCGGCCGCGCCGAGCCCGACAACCACGTCGAGCCGCTGGAATCGCAGCAGCTCGTGGCGTTCGGCGTCGTCCCGGCAGGCCACCCGGGCCTTCGTCAAGGCGGCGTGCAGGTACACCACGTGCGGCATCACGGTCGCGCCGATGATGCCCGCCACGAGCAGCAGGCTGTCGTTGCCGGCGAGCCCGGGAACCATCCCGTCGGCGACACCGACCGGGTCGGCGCCGACCACGGCCAGGTCATAGAGGAAACCGAGAGCCACGATGCAGAGCAGCCCGACGATGGCAAGCTCGAAGCGCCGGTAGCCGCGCTGCTCCAGGCCGAGGATCCCGAACGCGACGACCGCGGTGATCAGCCCGGCCGGGAACAGCGGCACCCCGAACAGCAGGTTCAGCCCGACCGCCGCGCCGACGAACTCGGCCAGGTCGGTCGCCATCGCGATCACCTCTGCCTGGATCCACAGGCCGCGGGAGACCGGGCGCGGCAGGTACTCGCGGCACAGCTCCGCCAGGTCACGCCCGGTCGCCACGCCAGCCTTGGCCGACAGGTACTGCACCAGCATGGCCATCAGGTTGGCTACCACGATCACCCAGGCCAGCGTGTACCCGAACCTCGCGCCGGCGGTGAAGTTGGTGGCGAAGTTACCCGGGTCGATGTATGCAACCGCTGCCACGAACGCCGGACCGAGCAGCGCCAGTACCCCGCGCAGCCGCCCGCGGGAGCGCAGCAGCTGCAGTGCGCTCAGCTCGGTGACGGGTGCGGCGGGCTCGGTGACGACCGGTGGCCGGCCGTCACCGATTACGGCGCCCATGCCTCACCCGACCGACGGCCCAAGCTCGAGCGACTGCGGCGTGCTGGAGTCCGGCGACGGGCTGCTGCAGCCCCTCGTTCAGCCGCCCGAACTGGGTCATCGGCGCCAGGCTGCCATCCCACGGTGTCTGCTCCTCGACGACCAGCGTGTTCGTGGTCGGCAGCAGGCCGGCCGTCGTGGCGCCGTTCTGCAGCGCGGCGCGTGCCACCGGCGGTGGGTCGACGACACCCATCTCGATCATGTTGCCGTAGCTGCCCTGCGGCGCGCCGAACCCGTCGATGGATCGGGTGGAGTTCGAGGTGCATCATGTGCTTTCTATCCTGGTCGTTGCCCGGGGTTAAGGCGGCGATCCGGTGCCGCTGGGGTGGAGTCTTGCGCTGGCCGTGTGCCGGGTGCACGGGCCGTCCGGTACGGGCCTGCGGACACGCACCGCAGTGCGCGCCGGGACCGCGGCGATGGCCAGGTGATTAGCTGGCTGCCCCGCCGCTCATCGCGATGTCGCCGTTAAGGCCGGAGGGATAGAAGCCGCCGGAGTTCGCCGGGCTCGCGTTGAGGTACACAATATTCAGGACCGACTGGGCCGAGCGGCCGTAGGCGATGCCGTTGGCGTCCGTGGGAATGAGGTTCGCCTCGGCGCTGGTGCCGATACCCTGGTCGTCGTCGACCGGTCCGTCGAGACTGTTGCGGGCGTCGGAGAGCTTCTGCACGCCCGCGAAGACGGCCTCGTCGATCATGCCTTCGTTGTAGAGCGCGGAGCGGACGATCCCGGCGTGGTACGCCTCCGTGGCGAGCAGACCCGCGGCAGCGTCGAGGTACGTCTTGTTGGACAGCAGCGGTGCCGCTCCTTTGAAAGCGGAGACGCCGACGTCCTCGAACAGGAACGCGGCGAACAGGAAGTTGAGATCGTTGGCGTACGGGTCGAACATCTCGCCCGACTTGATGAGCCCGGCCGCGGTGGCCGCCTCGGTGAAGCTCGTGTCAAGAGAGATCGCCGGACGGGAAACGGCGTGTTCCCCGAGGGCGGACCGCAGGAAGGCCACGTGCTGCTGCTCGTCCGAGGCGATCTCCCGTGCGAACTTGCGCACTACCGAGTTGCTGAAGTTGACCATGCCCCCACCGGTCACCTCACCCCGGGTGCCGGTACCGGTGGTCATCTCGTCAGGCAGCCCCTGCCCCGTGGTGGCGCGAAGGTAGAACTCGGCTTCGAGGTATTCGAGGTTGAGGGCGAAGTTCAGGATCGTCGCGTCACTCGGCCCCGAGCCGTCCGGCGATCGCGCGGCGGGATTCGTCGGGTCCGTCATCGACCCGAGCTTCCGTCGATCGTCATCCGACTCCGCGCTGCGCGACACCGCCTCTTTGATGAACTTCTTTACCATGGAAGCCGACCCCCGTTCCGATTTACGACACGCCGGGTACTCCATCGATATGTCGCCGGTGCGCCGCGCGCTACTGCCGTCGCCGCTGACGCTAGTGCGGTGGCTGTCTCGGCCGTACTCCTTTCCCGAACCTTCATCCGCGGGAGGTCCACGGCGGGGATGGCCGCACCACGGCGCAGGCCAACCAAGAGCGATGACAGACAAAACCGAAGACAATTGCAGGGCCGCCGATGCAAATAGTCCTCGTGCCGCGGCGAGTCCGAAGGGGTCTCCCGAGCCGATCTCCGAGCCAGTTGGCTGACCAGGTCCTGCACCACCTCATGCATGCGGCGGGTGGAATGGGCAGGTGGTGCTGCTGTCACCGGAGCTGCTCGGCATCACCGAGCCGCGATACGGCGACTTCATCGCCGGCAACGTCCTCCATCAGCCGATCACCGCCATGCTTGCCGGCGCCGGCGACCTGGGCTACGTCGCCGAGTTCGTCACGGCCCTCAACGACTGCGCCGACCACTGCGCCTTCTACGACTTCTGCCGTGGCGCCCAGGCCGGCAACCGCTACTTCGAGCACGCGACGTTCACTGCCCGAGAAACGGCCTACTGCCGGACCACCCGACAGGCCCTCGTTCGCGCCGCTGCGGATCACCTCACCCCTCAAGGAGGAGCACCATGACCAACGCAGATACCCACTGCTTGATTGGCGTGGGAGACGTCGCCGACCCAGACGTGGTGACTACCAGCTCGACCGGGTGACGATCGACAAGCTGCCTGCCGTGGACCTCAAGCCGGATGCGCTGAAGGAGTTCATCGCCTCCAATGAGGAGGCACTGCTCTCGCTGTAGAGCAAGCTGGCCACAGCATCGCTGGGCCGAGTCTGAAGTCCCGAGCTGCCTGGAAGGTTTCTTGCGTGCTTCGGGCGCCGTCCAGGGTGGCGGCCACAGCGCCAATGAAGACGCGGTGCGACACGACGAGGACGACGCCCAACTGGTGCGCTGCAGCTGGGCCGGCGGCCTCGGGCGCGGCCGACGCCCTGCTGCTCCTGCCGTTGGTCGAGCTGTCGCGGCGGAACCCAGGCGCTGTGAGCTGTTCCAGTGGCTGGCGACCATGGAGACCTCGGTGTGGTTGCGTGCGTCAACACGACCTGGCGCAGCTGCGCCGACGGCTAGGGGTCTGGCTGGAAGTCCGGCGATGCCTGCGGGTCCTATGCACGTCAACCGTGGCGCGGCCGGCGCCGCAGTCGCCGAAGGGTAGAAGCGGACGTTTGGCTGGGTGGGCTGCTGAGCTGCTATCGGCGAGCGGTGCCGGTCGGGGCACGTCGGAGTCAGCTGCGATCAGTGCTGCCGGCCGGCACCTCAGCGGCCAACCGGATCGCTGCGTCGAATGCCGTCGCCCAAGGGAAGGCCTGCTGGCGGCCATTGCCGCTGCCGGGCGGGTGTGGCTCCCATCCGTCGTCGGCCCCGAAGAGGACCCGGACGCGCTCATCCCGGAGGCACGCGATGGCACGTTGGAAGGGTGCGCGGGCGGCCAGGGCGGCGTTGACGAACGGGACGACCACGGTGGGTACCTGGCGGCCGATCAGCTCGGCGATCGTCGTCATCGCGTAGTTGTCGGCGATGCCGAGGGCAATTTTGTTGACGGAGTTGTAGGTGGCGGGGGCGATGATGAGCGCGTCCGCGGCGGGGAGAGATCGGCTGGTGCCGGGGGACGACCGGTAGGTGGACCGGACCGGATGCCCGGTCAGCCGCTCTATCGCTTCGGCGTCGATGAAGTCGAGGGCGCTGGGGGTGGCGATGACCGCCGTCGTCCACGACTGTTGAGTCGCGGTGGTGACCAGTTGGGTCACGTCTGCGGCGGGGCCGGCAGCGCAGACGACGATCTGCACGTGGCCGCTGGTCATACCCGGATCCCGACATGCTGGGCGAAGTCGAAGACAGCGCTGCGAACGTGCCCCCGGGTAAGGACTGTCAGGTCGCCGGCGATGCGTTGAACCGCGGGCCGGCACCGGATCTCCTCCGGCGCTATCTCGTACGCGCTGCGTAGCGCGTTGAGGCCGTGCTCGTAGCGTCCCCACTGGGTATAGGCCCGAGCCACGTCGACGAACAGGGAGGCCTTGCGTTCGGCGAGGCCGATCTTGTCCAGCTGCACCTGGCGGGCGAGGGTGATGGCGGTGCCAGCGTCGCCCAGGGTCAGCGCGATGTTGACGCGGTGCAGCAGGACGTTGGTAGCGCCGAAGCCGGTCCACCGGTCGTTGCCGTCGTAGCCGAGTCGATCGGCGGCATGGGAGGCCTCATCGAGCATGGCTTGTGCGTTGTCGCGGTTGTCGTCGCGAGCTGCGGCGACAGCACCGCGGAGCAGCAGGGCGCCGTAGACGGCTATCGCGTCGGTCGAGGCGAGTCCGGTGCCGAGTCGGAGGGTCTCGGCGGCGTTTTCAGCGAGCTGCTGCGCCTGATTGCTGTGGCCGTTGCTCATGAGGGCGTGGGTCATGATCCGGGCGCTTGCACCCATCGCCAGCGGGTCCTGACTGCTCGCAGCGGCACGGGTGCTGCGTTCGGCCGCGACCAGGGCCATGCCTTTGTCGCCGACCTTGAGCAGCACGCTGCCGACGACGTGCTAGAGGTCGCTGGCCAGGGCGTCGACCTGCGCCCGCTGCTCACCCTCAACGTCGGCACGAGTTGGTTCCAGGGCGGGCAGCAGGGCCACGAGCCCGCCGAGAACCTGCTCGTATTGGCACGCCTGATAGGCGATCTTCGTGACGGCTACGTCCCGAGCGAACTGCCGGATCGGTAAGGCAACTGGCTCGGTGTTGCGAGGTCGTGGTGCGACCAGTGCTTCGAGCAGGGTTGCAACGTTCGGCAGGGTGATGCCGCTGATCGTCACGCCTGTCAGGAGATCTCTGCGCCGCACATCGCCGTCCGAGTCGAAGTCGTGAATGCCGCCTTCGCCAGTATGGATGTGCGTGCCCCTGACGGGCAGCGTCGCGGGATCGGCAAGTGGTGCACCGCTGCTACGTGCGCTCACCAGTGCTTCGAAGCGCTCGCGGACGTCCGGGGTGGCCCGCGCCAGGACCGTGTCGAGAGCCGCCTGCATGTCCGCACGCAGATGAACCTTGTTGCCTTGGCTACTCCACTTGGCCACCGTTCGCCGTGCCGCGCCCAGGTGCTCAGCGAAGCCGGTAACGCTCATCCGCAACGCCTGACGCAGCGCGTTTGCCTCCCGACCGGTCCAGGTCGTCACCGCGGCCATGGCACGTCCTCTCGATACGCTCGTAGAAGGGGGCGGCCCGCTTGTGGTGCGCCTGCCATATGGGGACAGTCGGCCGGACGATCGTAACGGCACTTGGCGTGCTCGCAGGTGCACCGTGAGTGCACCGCCGGGACATCCCCGTTGCCGGGTTCACCGAGCGAACCTGATGGGGCTGGTGCGCCGCACTCGACGAGTAGGCGGCTGGTAGGCCGTTGCAGCCTCACGCCAAGGAGCTCGGGATGAACGACGGAATCGCCGGGAGGCAGGAGTTCGCCCTGATGCTTCGGCCGGTGCCGCCCCAGCCCGCTCCCTTACGGGTGCGATCGATGCCCCGCCTAAGTACCGCCATGAGGGCTGCGTGGGTGGGTGACCGGCGGCCTGCTCGCGGCCGCCGTGGTGCGGCGGTGGGCTCGCCCTTCCCCCGGCGGGCCCACCGCTCACTGTCTCGATGAGGGGTGCCGGCATGACGGTGTACGTCTCTCGTAACGCGATGGCCGACCAGTCCTGGCGCTCCGAGCCCGGGCGGGCGTCGTGGCAGTGGCCGGTGCGGCCAGCTGATCCACCGTTGCTCACCCATGTGTGGCGTCGGCTGTTCAAGCAGCAGGCCCGCCAGGGAGGTCCCCGGTGAGCGGGCAGCAGCGCCGTCCTGGGGCGCAGCGAATCGCGCCGGCGGCGGGGGAGCATCTGCCGATGCATCCGCTGTGGCTGTGCCGCCGGTGCGGGCAGCCGTGGCCCTGCGGCGTGGCGAAGCTCGCGCTCGTTGTTGAGTACCGGGACGCGCTGGTGAGCCTGTTTCTCTATCTGGCCGGCTGCCTGCATGACGCGATCGACGATTTGCACCGGCTCAACCCGAGCGTGACGGGCAGTGCCGCAGACATGTTTGACCGGTTCCTCGGCTGGCCCGCCCGGCATACCCACGCCTACCGCGTCCCCACATGTGAAGGCGGGCGGACCGAGGAGCCGCCATCGTGAACGGCATCCGTTGTCATCAACGCTGACGGCCATCCGGCGATCGCCGGTAGCTTCCACACCTCAAGCGTGTCCACCTGCGCCCGCGCAGGTTGAGGACACATGCGCACCACGACAGTCGGCGACGTGCGGATCCTGCTGCCGGACCTCGACCCGGACGACCTCGACAGGGTGACCGAACTGGCCGACGGCCTCACCGAGGCTTTCGTCGAGGGCACATCGTGGCGCGGTGCGCAGCTGGAGGACTGCCGCATCAGCGGCAGCCGGATCACCGGTGGCGACCTCAGCGACAGCACCTGGGAAGCAGGCAGCCTCTACGGCTGCGAGATCACCCGCACCGACTTCTCCGGGGCGACCCTGGTCGCGATGACGATCGAACGGTGCGCGATTACCGGTTCACGGTTCACCGGTACCAGGCTCACCGACGTGCGCCTCAAGGACGTCCTGTTCGACGGCTGCCGCTTCGACTACGCCACCTTCCAGCGCGTCACCGCCGCCGGCTCGGTCGCCTTCACCGACTGCACCCTCACCCACGGCACCTGGTCCACCTGCCGCCTTCCGGGCATCGCGCTGCGCTCCTGCGACCTCGCCGACCTGCAGCTGGACTCCTGCCAACTCGCCGGCACCGACCTGCGAGGCAGCCGCCTCCACGGGCTCAAGACGCCACTCGACAACCTGTCCGGCGTCACCCTCGCCGAGGGCCAGCTTCCTGACCTCACCCGGTTGGCCGTGGACGCCCTGGGCCTGACCGTGCGCAACGACTGACTTCAGGGAGCACCGGGGCCGCTGACGCCGTCCCGATCGGCAGCCCGGGCCGATCCTCGTCTGCGTCGGAGGCAGCTCCGGTTCGGGCAAGAAACTGCTTGCATCACACCTGCTCGACGAGCCAGTCCCGGATGGCGGTGAAGTCGCGTTCGGTCAGGCCGTGCCGGGGGTCGACCCGATGAAGCAGCGCCGGGCCGTGGTGTCGGGCAGCCACCCAGACGCGATCGGCGGGGGCGATCTCGTCGTCGACCCACACGAACCCTCCTGCGCCCACTCGACCAGGCCGCGAGTCTTCCAGTGCAGGGCGTCGTCCTCATCCGAGTCGGCCCAGTCCACCACTGGCAGGGCCGGCAGTCCGAGCAGCGGAGCCAGTACGTCGTTCGCGTCGCTCATCCAGGTGGACGCCCAGACGAGCTCACACCGCAGGGCGGAAGCAGGCGGCCGTGTTCCGGCTCGACCCTGTGCAGCAACGAATGGGCGTCATCCGGCCGAACCTGTACACGGGTGTCGCGCGGCATGTCCGGCGGCGCCGCCGGTGGCGTTCCGAACGGGATGAGGGTGCCGTCCACGTCAAGGAACAGCAGCGGACGCGAGGCGGACATGGCCCAGAGGTAAGCCCTCATCCGGCGGCCGGGAACGTCCGCGCGCTGCGTGTTCTGGGCCCTGCCAACGCCGGCCGCGGACCCTGTATCGGTTGCCGCTGGGGGCGGGTTCCGGTCGCAGCGCGCTGACGGCGGGCATCATGCTGGCCCGTCCCCCTCCTGCTGCCCGATGGCGTGACCAACAAGGCATGCAAAACGACTCATACATGCTAGAAGCGGAGCAAATACGACCTATTCTCACGGTGCCGTGCCCGGATCCCCCGAGGAGTCAGCCGATGTCGCACCATCTCGACACCCCGTTCGCCGCGCAGAACGGTCAGCTCTACCTGAACGATTTGTTCGTCTTCGACGGCGAGCGCGGCACGGTCTTCGTCATGGACGTCAACAGCTCGGTGACGCGCGCCGACATCAAGCGTGGCTTCCACCACGAGGCCCGGTACGAGTTCAAGATTCACTTCGATGGCGCCGAGCTCGAGGAGCTCACCTACCGGGTGGCCTTCGGTGAACCGGACGCCGACGGGCGGCAGGCGGTGACGCTGCACGCTCTGACCGGCACCGAAGCGCGCAGCGACGCGGCGACCGGCGAGCTCTTCGTTCAGGGGCGGACCGGCGAGGTGGTGAGCAGCGACGTCCTGCGGCTCTGGGCCGGCCGGATCACCGATCCCTTCTACATCGACCTCGACCAGCTCGCGACCGTCAACGACGCCTTCAAGAACGGCGCCAAGCTGGACCGCTCGAAGTGGCGGCCGGAGAACGCGAAGAACAGCTTCGCCGGCACCACCGTCGAGTCGATCGTGCTCGAGGTGTCGCACGACGAGCCGATGCTGCGCGATGGGGCGCGCATCGGCGTCTGGTGCACCACGAAGCTGGCGACGGACGCCGGCGGATGGCGGCCGATCAACCGGGCCGGCCACCCGATGATGTGGCCGATCTTCTGGCCGACCGACACCGACTTCTCCGACCCCGCCAACGTCCGGCACCCCTGCGACGATCTGAAGGCGGACGGCGAGAACATCGCCTCGACCGTCGCGCGGGTGGTCGCCGCGAACGGCACCGCTCCCGATCCGAAGGCGTACGGCTGGAGCGTGGCCCGGCAGGTCTACCCCGATGTGTTGTCGTACCGGGTCGGGACGCCGGCGAACTACGGCTTCGCCGTCCGGAACGGGCGCACGATGCTGGACAACGCCCCGGAGGTGATGTTCTCCCTGGTGCTCAACACGGGGATGACCTCGGGTCTGACCGCGGACGTGACCCAGGGGGCCCGCTCCGGCACGTTCCCCTACGTGGTGCCCGCCTGACGCGGTGGCCGCTCCGCACGACGGCGGCGATGCCGCTGGGCGGCACGCCACGCGCGCGCCGCACGGGACCGAGTCGGAGCTGCCCGTCAGCGCGGCGTGGCCGGCGGGCGTAGTCCGTCGAGGGCGACGCCCAGCACCCGTTCGCGTTGCTCCGGCTCGGGGAACTGGGCCATGGTGAGGCCGCTGAGCAGCCGGACCACGTCGTCGAAGCTGATGTCGGCGCGGACCGCCCCGGAGGCCTGGGCGCGGCGCATCAGCGGCTCGCCCGCGGTGTAGATCTCCGTGCGGCAGCTCCGGAAGATCTCGGAGTCGTGCAGCAGCTCCTCGGCCAGGGCCCGCTTGGTCGCGACGTAGCCGACGAACCGGTGCAGCCAGGCGACGAGCGCGTCCCACGGGGGCAGGTCGGCCAGGTCGGCCGCGGAGCGACTCAGCGCCCGGACCTCCTCGACGTAGACGGCTTCGAACAGGGCCTGCCGGGTGGGGAAGTTCCGGTAGAGGGTGCCGATGCCCACCCCGGCGCGCCGGGCCACCTCTTCGAGCGAGGCGGACGCTCCGTTCTCGGCGAAGGCCCCGCGGGCGGCCGCGATCAGCGACTCGTAGTTGCGCCGGGCGTCGGCGCGCTTGGGTCGCCGTGCGAAGACGTCGGACGTCTGTCCCGCGTTGGCCATGACGTGCGTCACCTCACCTCGGTTGCAACCGGAGGCGCGCCCCTCCGCTAGCTTAGTGGAGGCACCCCTCCGGAACTGTCCGGAGCCATGCCTCCGCTTAGCTTACCTCCCCGGGCACCCCGCGCCGATCCCGCCGGACAGTGCGACCGGCGCCAGCCCGAAGCCCTGACGAGCCACCTGCCCGTCGTCCCCTCCGTACGCGGAATTGGAGTTCCCCGCATGACAGAGACCGTCCGTCGCGGCTCCCGCCGGCTCACCTTCCTCGTCCTGGCGGCCGGCACCGGGTTCTTCGCGATGCTCCAGTCGCTGATCACCCCGGTGCTGCCGACCATCCAGCACGACCTGCACACGTCCCAGAACACCGTCACCTGGGTCCTGACGGCCTACCTGCTCTCCGCGTCCATCTTCACGCCGATCCTGGGCCGGGTCGGCGACATGGTGGGCAAGGAACGGATGCTCGTCGTCTCCCTCGGCGCGCTCGCGCTCGGCTGCCTGCTGGCCGCTGTCGCGCCGAGCATCGGCGTGCTCATCGTCGCCCGGATCGTCCAGGGCGTCGGCGGTGCCGTCTTCCCGCTGTCGTTCGGGATCATCCGCGACGAGTTCCCCGCCGCGCGCGTCTCCTCCGCGGTGGCCGCCATCTCGGCGATCGTCGCGGCCGGCGGCTGCCTGGGCGTCGTACTCGCCGGCCCGATCGTCGGCGCCCTCGACTACCGGTGGCTGTTCTGGATCCCGATGGTCGTCGTCGGGCTGACCGCCGTCGCCGCCCACTTCGTCGTGCCGGAGTCGCCGGTGCGTACCCCCGGCCGGATCGACTGGCGGGCCACCCTGCTGCTGTCCGGCTGGCTGGTCGCCCTGCTGCTGCCGATCAGCAAGGGCGCCGCCTGGGGCTGGACCTCGGCCCGGGTGGTGGGCCTGCTGGCGCTCGCCGCGGTGCTGCTGGCCGCTTGGTTGGTCGCCGAGATCCGCTCCAGCAACCCGCTGATCGACATGCGGATGATGCGTCTGCCCGGAGTTTGGACGACCAACCTGGTCGCCCTGCTCTACGGCGCGTCGATGTTCTCCGTCTACGCGTTCCTGCCGCAGTTCGTGCAGACCCCGACGGTGGCCGGTTACGGCTTCGGTGCGACCGTCACCCAGGCCGGCCTGCTGATGCTGCCCATGCTGGTCGGCATGTTCGTCGCCGGCCTGCTCGCCGGCCGGCTGGAGTCGCGCTTCAGCGCCAAGGCGCAGCTCGCCACCGGCGCGGCCTTCAACGTGCTCGCCTCCGCGATGCTGACGGTCGCGCACGACACCCGCTGGGAGATCGGGGTGGCCGGCGCCCTCGTCGGTCTCGGCATCGGGCTGGCCTTCGCCTCGATGGCCAACCTCATCGTGGGCAACGTCCCGGCCGGGCAGACCGGGGTGGCGACCGGCATGAACGCCAACATCCGCACCATCGGCGGCGCCGTCGGCGCGGCCGTGGTCAGCGGTGTGATCACCGCGCACCCGCAGGCGAACGGGCTGCCCCGGGAGGCCGGCTTCACCCTGGGCTTTCTGGTCCTCACCGGGCTCGCCCTGGCGGCCGCGGTGGCGGCGCTGGCCGTCCCGTCCGGGCGGCGCGCGTCGGCCGACCGCCGGCCGGCCCCCGTCCCGGAGCTGGTGACGGTCCCCGCGGGCCGCTGATTCGCCCGGCGCGGGGCCCC
>NZ_JAGPYL010000146.1:0-14784 GCF_018070095.1 Micromonospora sp. U56 | reverse complement strand
CCACGAGCAGGCGCTCACACATACAAGGGGAAAGTCTTCGGTCCGGCAGGCTTCACGAGCGGGGGCTCGGGTGCCGGGTCCATGTGTAACGACCGGCGGCCCACCATCATTCCGGGGCCCGCATCCCTAGGCGACCCAGGTGATGGGGCCAGGCCAGCGGGCTTGCTGCTGCGATCGTCCAGGTGGTGTAACGACCCCGGGCCGGCCGCCATTCCGGGGGTGGGGGTGCCGCCGGCCACGGGACGGTTGGCCACTGGCTGGCACAGACCCGGACATACGACGCGCCCAACGAACCCGGTAACCGGACATCCGACCACTCCGGAGCGCGAGACCCGGGCACGCCGACCCGGCCGGAACCGGACATCCGACACGGCGAATGCCGCAACGACATGGATCGCCTGATGGCCCTGGTCCTGGAAGCGGCCACCGCCGACGGAGTCGATCCGCCCCAGCGGGTCGGCGGCGGCGGGGCGGGATTCTGCCGTTGGCAGATCCGCCAGCGGTGAACGGGGGGTCCGTCGGGAGCCGGGACCGTGCAGGCTGGGACGCATGAGACTGCTGGTGCTGGGTGGAACAGGCTTCGTCGGTGGCGCGACCGTGGCCGAGGCGGTACGCAGAGGGTGGTCGGTGACCGTCTTCAACCGGGGGGTGCACGGTGCGGTGCCGGCGGGCGTACACCGGTTGCGGGGTGACCGGACGGCGCCGGACGGCCTGGCGGCGCTCGCGGTCGGTGAGTGGGACCTGGTGGTGGACACCTGGGACGGCGCGCCGCGGGCGGTGGGGGACGCGGCCCGGGCGCTGGTCGGGTCGGTGCCGCACTACGTCTACGTCTCCAGCGGTTCGGTCTACGCCCACCCGCTGCCGGCGGGGGCCGGGGAGGAGGCGCCGGTGGTGGACGCCGCGCCGGACGCGGGCGACGGGGACTACGCGCACAACAAGGCGGGCGGGGAGCGGGCCGTACTGGAGGTGTTCGGGGACGCGGCGTTGCTCGTCCGGGCCGGGCTGATTCTCGGTCCCGGGGAGGACATCGGTCGACTGCCCTGGTGGTTGGAGCGGGTCGCCCGGGGCGGGGACGTGCTGGCACCGGGTCCGGAGGACCTGCCGATCCAGTACGTGGACGTGCGGGACCTGGCGGGCTGGATGCTGGACCGGGGCGCGGAGCGCGTCGGCGGGGCGTACAACGTGATCAGCCGCAGCGGGCACGCGACGATGGGGGAGCTGTTGGCGGCGGTCGTCGCGGCGACCGGGTCGGACGCGCGGCTGCACTGGACGGATCCGGAGCGGATCCTGGCGGCCGGGGTGGTGCCCTGGAACGACCTGCCGGTCTGGGTGCCGCGCGGTCACGAGTTCCGCTGGTTGCAGGAGCGGGGCGTGGAGAAGGCGTACGCGTCCGGGCTGACCTGCCGGCCGGTGGCCGAGACGGTCGCCGACACCTGGCGGTGGCTGCCGCAGGTGGGGTCGGTGCCGGCTCGGGCCGGGCGGCCGGCGCGCGCGGCGGTGGGGCTGGACCCGGAGCGGGAGGCGGCCCTGCTCGGCAGCCCCCGCCCCGCCTGACACCGACGCACCCCGGGCAGGACCGACCACGCTGCCGGCCCCGGCGACGGGGGCGGGGCCGGCAGCCGACAGGCGGCACGGGTGGAGGGGTACGGCTCAGGCCGACACCACGGGCAGGTCGAGCACGTCGTCCACGCTGCGCCGGGGGGTGGCCGCCCCGGGCTGGCCGTAGCCGATCCGCATCACCATCTGGGGCGTGCCGAACCGGCCCAGCGACAACCGCAGCGCCTCGCGCGCCCCCTGCACCTCGATCGGCTGGGACAGCAGGGAGACGCTCAGCCCGGCGTCGGTCGCGGTGAGCAGCACCCGTTGCAGGGCCTGCCCGGCCAGGATCTGGTCGGCGGACGTGTTGCCCGCGGAGCCGAGGACGGCGACCAGCGGCTCCGGCTCGAAGTCCCGGCCGGGGGCGCGGTTGCGGCCGCCGAAGCCGCGCATCGGCAGCAGGTCCTGCGGCTCGCTCTGCGGGCCGCCGGCGGCGGCGGGCACCCCGTCGGGCGCGGGCTCGCGGCGGATCCACTCCGTCCGCTCCCGCCGGTAGTCGGGGTCGCGTTCGAGCACCCGGTGGGCGCTGCGGGCGACCTCGGCGAGGGCGTTGACCGCGCTGGTGCCGATGACCAGTTCCAGCCAGCACTGCTCGGCGCGGGCCGCCTCGCCGAGCCGCCACCGGGCGTCGGCCGGCACCGGGTCCGGCCAGAACGGCGCGCGGTTGCTGAACCGGCGCGAGATCGCCGCGTGCAGGCTGCGATCGGCGGGGGTGGCGGGCCGGGGCGCGTCCGGGACCAGCCGGGCCAGCACGTCCGGTTCGGTCGGGTACGGCCGCAGCCGCACCGTGGCCGGGGTGCCGGCGACGGCGAGGGCGAGCCGCAGGTTGAGCAGGGCCGCTCCGCAGGAGAGGCGGGCGCCCCAGCCGCTCGGGTCGGTGGCGGGCAGCCGGCGGGTCGGGTCGACCGACAGTTCGATGCCGCCGTCGCGCAGCCGGAACCGCCAGGGCTGGCTGTTGTGCAGGGAAGGTGCCCGGACGGCGTCCGCGGCGGCCGCTCGCAGTTGCGCGACCGTGAAGCCGGTGTCCATGGTGATGCTCCTTCCGTGGCAGGTGGGGGCGGCCCCCGCTGGTTCACCTCAACGGTGCGTCAGCGGCCGGGGAACCGGGCAGGGCCGGATGTCCCGTCCGCCCGGGCCCCCCTTCCCGCCCGTGACGCGGCAGGTAGGGGACCTTCGGCCCGTGCAGAAGGCGGCCGCGGCGGGTAGAAACGAGGAATGATCCGGGTGTTCCTCCTTGACGACCACGAGGTCGTCCGTCGTGGCCTTGCCGACCTGCTGCAGAGCAGCGGCGACATCGAAGTGGTCGGCGAGTCCGGCTCCGCGCAGGAGGCGGCCCGCCGCATCCCGGCCCTCCGGCCGGACGTGGCGATCCTCGACGCCCGCCTGCCCGACGGCAACGGCATCGACGTGTGCCGGGACATCCGGGCCGTGGACTCCTCGATCAAGGGTCTGATCCTCACCTCGTACGAGGACGACGAGGCGCTCTTCGCCGCGATCATGGCGGGGGCGGCCGGTTACGTGCTCAAGCAGATCCGCGGCACCGACCTGGTGGACGCGGTGCACCGGGTGGCGGCCGGCCAGTCCCTGCTCGACCCGGCGATCACCACCCGGGTGCTGGAGCGCATCCGCAGCGGCGTCGAGCAGCCCCGCGAGCTCAAGACACTCACCGAGCAGGAGCGCCGCATCCTGGAGTACGTGGCCGAGGGGCTGACCAACCGGGAGATCGCCGGCAAGATGTTCCTGGCCGAGAAGACCGTGAAGAACTACGTCTCCAGCGTGCTGGCGAAGCTCGGTCTGGAGCGGCGGACCCAGGCGGCGGTGCTCGCCACCCGCCTGCTCGGCAAGACCCACTGAGCGCCCGCCGGGACGTGCCGCCCGGAGCGCCCGCCGCGTCGGGAAGGCCCGGGGCGGACGGCCGGACCGGGGTCAGTCCCGCAGCGGGACGCACCAGTACAACTCGGTGCCGTGCGGCTCTGCCGGGCGTACCTGGAACTCGCCGCCGTGCCGCTCGGCGCGCTCGCGGAGGTTGACCAGCCCGCCGCGCGCGGCGGCGGGGTCGCAGCCGACGCCGTTGTCGGTGACGGTGAGCGCGACCCGCCCGGCGTCGACCCGGATGGCGACGGCGACCCGGGTGGCCTCGGCGTGCCGGACGGCGTTGGACAGCGCCTCGCGGAGCACGGCGGTGAGGTCGGGGCGGACCGATTCCGGTACGGCGCTGTCGATCGGCCCGGCCAGCTCCACGGCGGGGCGGAAGCCGAGCGATTCGGTGGCCAGGTCGATGGTCTCCCGGATCTCGGTGCGCAGCGCCGCGCTCATCGGGGTGCGCAGCTCGAAGATGGTCCGCCGGATGTCCCGGATGGTGGCGTCGAGGTCGTCGACGGCCGCGTTGATCCGTTTGGCGACCTCGGGCCGGGCGTTCATCGGGGCGGCGCTCTGCAGTTGCAGGCCGGTGGCGAAGAGCCGTTGGATCACCACGTCGTGCAGGTCGCGGGCGATCCGTTCGCGGTCCTCCAGGACCACCAGCAGCTCCCGTTCCTCCTGGCCGCGGGCCCGCTCCATGGCGAGCGCGGCCTGGCCGGCGAAGCTGCCCAGCAGCCGTACGTCGCCGTCGACGGTCCGCGCGGAGTCCGGTCGGTGTGCGATCACCAGCACGCCGTGCAGGGTGTCCGCCGCGGCGAGCGGGGACACCACGGCGGGGCCGGCGACCACCGGCGCCGGCCAGGGGGCGGCCTGGGCGAGGTTGTCCACCAGCTCGTGCCGGTGCTCGGTGACCGGGCCGGCGAAGCTGGTCTCGGCGGCCGGCAGCACCGCGCCGACCAGTTGCCGGTCCGCGCCGTCGGCCGAGTCGACCACCTCGACGGTGAACTGGCCGGCGTCCTCGTCGTAGAGCAGCACCAGGGCCAGCTCCGCCTCGGCGACCTCCCGGGCCCGGCGGGCGACCAGGGTCAGCGCGTCGGTGCGGCGGACCTCGCCGAGCAGCACCGAGGTGATCTCGGCGGTGGCGGCGAGCCAGCGTTCCCGCCGGTGGGCCAGCGCGTAGAGGCGGGCGTTCTCGATCGCGACGCCGGCCGCGGCGGCCAGCGCGACCACGATCTCCTCGTCGTCCTCGGTGAACTCCGCCGCGCCCTGCTTCTCGGCCAGGTAGAGGTTGCCGAAGACCTGGTCGCGGATGCGGACCGGCACGCCGAGGAAGCTGTGCATCGGCGGGTGGTGCGGCGGGAAGCCGTACGACTTCGGGTGCTGGGTGATGTCCGGCATCCGCACCGGGCGTGGTTCGTCGATGAGCAGGCCGAGCACGCCGCGCCCGTGCGGCAGGTCGCCGATCTTGGCGTGCAGCTCGTCGCTGATGCCGTGGATGATGAAGTCGTGCAGCATCCGGTCCGGCCCGATCACGCCGAGTGCGCCGTAGCGGGCGCCGACCAGCTCGCAGGCCGACTGCACGATCCGTTGCAGGGTGCTGCGCAGGTCGAGGTCGGAGCCGATGCCCACCACCGCGTCCAGCAGGGCGCGCAGCCGCTCCCGGCTGGTGACCACCTCGCCGACCCGGTCGAGCATCTCCTGGAGCAGCTCGTCGAGGCGTACCCGGGACAGCGGGCTCAGCCCCAGCGAGGGGGCGAGGGGCTCGTTGCGGTGCGTCGGTTCGGTGGCGGCCACGCAGGCGATGCTATCGCCCTCGTGGCCGCGAACACGAGATCGTCAGGAGCGCTGGTCGCGGACCGCCGAGGTGTCGACCACCTGCTCGATGGGGAGCCGCGGGGTGTGCGGCGGCCCCGCGTGTGCCGGGTCCGCGATCCCCAGCCGCACCACGAGGTACGGGAAGCCGAGCCCGCTGAGCAGTCGGCGCAGCGTCTGCCGGGTGCCGGGCACCTCCACCACGCCGGAGAGCGGCACCACGGACACGCCGAGGCGGGTGGCGGTCAACCAGAGCGCGGAGAGCGCCTCGCCGGCGCGCAGCCAGCTGTCCGGCTCGTCCTCGTCGCCGTTGAGCAGGCCGTACACGGCGGCCTTGTCGTGGCCGGGGCCGATCGGCAGGGTGCCGGCGCGGCCGAAGTCGCGGCCGGGGACGGTGGTCTGCGGCTGCTGCTCGGGCAGTACCTCCGGCGGCAGCCCGGTGCCGCCGGCCCGGCTGGTCCAGTACTGCAGTTCCTCGCGCAGCTGCGGGTCCTCCGCCTCCACCGTGCCGGCGTGCGAGGCGGCGGCGGCCAGCTCCATCACCTGGTCGGAGTCGAGGATCTGCAGGCTGGCACCTTCGGCGGCGACCGCCCGGCTGATCTCACCGATCGCGGCGGTCGGGACCGGCTCGTCGCTGACCGGCCGCCGGTCGGTGTGCCGTACCTGCATGCACTGCACCATGCGCATGGCGTCCGTGTCCGCGCCGGACCGGTTTAGCCCGATCAGTCGGGCCAGCAGGTCCGGCTGCGCCGGGTCGGGCAGCCGCTCCACGACGGCCGTCCAGCCTTCGGCGGCCAGCGCGAGCCGGGCGTGGTGCAGCGCGGCGCCGCAGCTGATCGCCAGCAGCCGCCCCTCCGGGTCGGTGGCGGTCAGCTGACGGTCCCGGACGATCCGTAGTTCCAGGGCGTCGGGCAGCACCAGCCAGCGCCACGGTTGCGTGTTGTGCACCGAGGGGGCGTAGCCGGCGGTCGCGGCGGCCTCCGCGAGGGCGGTGGTCAGCGGGCGGTCCTGTCCCGGCGTCTCGTGGCTCATCGTCACGACCTTTCCGTTTCTTCCCATCGTGCCCCACCTCGACGGTCGCGGTGGTGGGGTCACTGCTCCATCCTTCGTCATGCCCGGCTCCGGCGCAGCCCACGCCGCACCGGCGCCGCCGGCCCGCTTCCTCCGGCATCCCGTCGCCGGCGGGCGTGGTGCGACATCGGGATGCGGCGGGTCGCGCTGTCCCGCGACGGGGAGGCTGCGACACGCCGCGAACGGGCGTCGATCACCAGGGCGGGCCGGGCCGGTGCCGGCGCCGGGACCTCAGCGTTCCCGGGCCACGACGACCGGGCAGGACGAGTGCTGGAGCAGCTGCTGGCTGACCGAGCCGAGCAACATCCCGCGCAGCCCGCCCAGACCCCGGCTGCCCACCACCACGAGCTGGGCGCCCCGGCTGGCCTCGACCAGGGCGGCGGCCGGGTTGCCGGGCGCCACCTCGATGTCGACGTCGACGTCGGGGAAGGTGTCCCGCCACGGGGCGAGGGACTCCTCGACCGCGGCCCGTTCCCCGGCGGCGGTGGCCTGCTCGTCGTGGTCCGAGGGCCGCCACCGCCCGGCCGGCGGTGCGACAACCCGCACCACCCGCAGCGGCACCCTGCGCTGCGCGGCGCTCTCCACCGCGAAGCCGAGCGCCACCCGGGAGGACTCGGAGCCGTCGACGCCGACCACCACCGGTCCCGCCCCGGTGGCCTGCCCGGCGCGCACCACCACCACCGGGCAGTGCGCGTGGGCGGTCACCGCGACGGCGGTCGAGCCGGCGAGCAGGCCGGCGAAGCCGCCGTGCCCGCGACTGCCCAGCACCAGCAGCCCGGCGTCGGCGGAGCGCTCCTGCAACACCAGGGCGGGCGGCCCGTCGTACACCTCGCCGTGCACGGTCACGCCCGGCCGCTGGGCCACGGCGTCGGCTGCGGCCTTGTGGACCAGCTCCTCGACCTGCCGTCGGGCGGTCTCGTCGGGCCAGATCCCCGGGGCCACCCCGGGGCCGATCCAGCCGGCCACGGTCAGCCACTCGAAGACGTACGCCAGGCGGACCGGCCGGCCGCCGCGCTGCGCCTCGTCCAACGCCCAGTCCAGCGCCAGGGTGGCGTCGGTGGAACCGTCGTAGCCGACCAGGATCTCGTCGCTGCTCATCGCGCTCACCTTCCCCTGCCGGCCGGCCGGTTCACTGCCCGCCGCGCAGGCCGGGATCGGTCTCGCGGATCCAGCGCCACTCGGCGACCCGGGGGTCGTCCTCGCCGTACCGGCGGGTGTAGTCCCGGCAGGCCTGCCGGGCGTCGACCATCTCCTGGCGCAGGTGGGCGGCGCGCGAGGCGAGCCCGGGCACCCGGTCGATCACGTCGATGACGAGGTGGAAGCGGTCCAGGTCGTTGAGCATCACCATGTCGAAGGGCGTGGTGGTGGTGCCCTCCTCCTTGTATCCGCGTACGTGCAGGTTGTCGTGGTTGGTGCGGCGGTAGGTGAGCCGGTGGATCAGCCACGGATAGCCGTGGTACGCGAAGATGATCTGCTTGTCGCGGGTGAAGATGGTGTCGAACTCGTTGTCCGGCAGCCCGTGCGGGTGCTCTGACGGCGGCTGGAGCCGCATCAGGTCGACAACGTTGACCACCCGCACCTTCAGCTCCGGCAGGTGCTGGTGCAGCAGGTCCGCCGCGGCGAGGGTCTCCAGGGTGGGCACGTCGCCGGCGCAGGCCAGCACCACGTCCGGCTCGCTGCCCTCGTCGTTGCTGGCCCAGTCCCAGATGCCCAGGCCGCGCCGGCAGTGCTGGATCGCCTCCGGCATGGTCAGCCAGTTCGGCGCCGGCTGCTTCCCGGCGACCACCACGTTGATGTAGTGCCGGCTGCGCAGGCAGTGGTCCATGGTGGAGAGCAGGGTGTTGCCGTCCGGCGGCAGGTAGACCCGCACCACCTCGGCCTTCTTGTTCATCACGTGGTCGATGAAGCCCGGGTCCTGGTGCGAGAAGCCGTTGTGGTCCTGCCGCCACACGTGGCTGGAGAGCAGGTAGTTCAGCGAGGGCAGCGGCTCCCGCCAGGGGATGGCCCGGGTGACCTTGAGCCACTTGGCGTGCTGGTTGACCATCGAGTCGACGATGTGGATGAACGCCTCGTAGCTGGTGAAGATGCCGTGCCGGCCGGTGAGCAGGTAGCCCTCCAGCCAGCCCTGGCACAGGTGCTCGGAGAGCACCTCCATCACCCGGCCGTCGGGGGAGAGGTGGTCGTCGCCGTCGGAGGTGCCGGCGACGAACGTCCGGTCGGTGACCTCGAAGGCGGCGCCGAGCCGGTTGGAGGCGACCTCGTCGGGGCCGAAGAGGCGGAAGGTCTGCGGGTTGGCGGCGATCACGTCGCGCACCCACGGGCCCAGCGCGCCGGTCGACCCGGCCATCGGCGTACCCGGTTGCTTGACGTCGACCGCGTAGTCCCGGAAGTCCGGCAGCTCCAGGTCGCGCAGCACCCGGCCGCCGTTGGTCACCGGGTTGGCGCTCATCCGGCGGTCGCCCCGGGGCGGCAGGGCGGCCAGTTCGGCGACCGGGGCGCCGGTGGCGTCGAAGAGCTCCTCCGGCCGGTAGCTGCGCAGCCAGCGCTCCAGCTCGGCGAGGTGCTCCGGGTTCGTGCGTACCTCGGAGACGGGCACCTGGTGGGCCCGGTAGGTCCCCTCGACCCGCTTGCCGTCGACCTCGCGGGGACCGGTCCAGCCCTTCGGCGTACGGAGGATGATCATCGGCCAGCGGGGGCGCTCGACGGTGCCGCCGGAGCGGGCCCGCCGCTGGATCTCGGCGATCTCGTCGACCGCCCGGTCCAGCGTGGCGGCGAGGGCCTGGTGCACGGTGGTCGGGTCGTCGCCGGCGACGACGTACGGCTGGTGGCCGTAGCCGCGCATCAGCTCCAGCAGGTCGTCGGTGGGGATCCGGTCCAGCACCGTCGGGCTGGCGATCTTGTAGCCGTTGAGGTGCAGGATGGGCAGCACCGCCCCGTCGCGGGCCGGGTTCAGGAAGACGTTGGACAGCCAGCTGCCCGCCAGCGGCCCGGTCTCCGCCTCCCCGTCGCCGATGACGCAGGCGACCAGCAGGTCCGGGTTGTCGAAGGCGGCGCCGTACGCGTGCATCAGCGCGTACCCCAGCTCGCCGCCCTCGTGGATCGAACCCGGCACCTCCGGTGCCACGTGGCTCGGGATGCCGCCGGGGAAGGAGAACTGGCGGAACAGCCGGGCCATGCCCCGCTCGTCCTGGCTCACCGCGTGGTAGAGCTCGCTGTAGGTCCCCTCCAGCCAGGTGTTCGCCACCAGGGCCGGGCCGCCGTGGCCGGGGCCGGTGACGTAGATGGCCGACAGGTCACGGTTGACGATGATCCGGTTGAGGTGGGCGTAGAGCAGGTTGAGACCCGGGCTGGTGCCCCAGTGGCCGAGCAGTCGCGGTTTGACGTGCTCGGGCTGCAACGGCTCACGAAGCAGCGGGTTGTCGAGCAGGTAGATCTGCCCGACGGTGAGGTAGTTAGCCGCCCGCCAGTAGGCGTTCAGCCGGCGCAGCTCGTCTTCGGTCAGTGGGCTGTGCAGGTCGAGAGCGGTGTCCATGCTGCAATAGCCTCTCGCGCGTCGGGGACTTCTGCAGCCCGAAGGCGGATATCACCCGGGGCCTGTCCAGCTTGACCCGGCCCGGTGCGAGTGGATCAGGGCCGTTGGTCCCGGGACCGGGGGGCGTCACGGCCCGTCCGGTGGTGTGGCGGTCAGGCCGCGGACCACGATGACCGGCGACGGCGCGTGGTAGAGCAGGGTCTGGCTCACCGCGCCCAGCATGCCGCGCCACGGCTCGTCGCCCCGGGCGCCGACCAGTGCCAGCTGGGCCGACCGCGACTGCTCGACCAGGACCGCGCCCGGGTCGCCGCGGACGGTGTGGCACTCCGCCGCGACGCCGGGGTAGCGCCGCCCGACCTCGGCCACCGCCTCGATGAGCACGTCGTCGCCGTCGTCGGCCCGTCCCGGCTCGACGACCCGCACCGCGAGCAGCCGGGCGTCCCGGCGGGCGGTGCAGTCGAAGGCGAAGTCGAGCGCGGTCCGTGAACTCGCCGACCCGTCCACGCCGACCAGCACCGGCCCGGCGACGGGCGGCTCGCGGCGGACCCCCCGCCCCGGGCAGCCGGCGCGGGCGGCGAGCGGCACCGCCGGCGCGTCCGCGGGTACGCAGTCCCCGCACGTGGTCATGCCGCCGTCGCCGACGGCCACCAGGAACGCCGACTCGGAGCGGCGGATCAGCGCGTCCAGTGGCGGGCCCTCGACGATCTCACCGCTGACCGACAGCTCCGGCTCGATCTCGGCGGCGGTCGCGGCGGCCCGGGAGATCAGCTCCTCGGCATCGGCGCGGGGCTCGGCGACCGAGGCCGCCTCGAACGCCGCCTGCCAGTTGAAGGCGTGCAGCAGGGTGAGGTCGCGGCGGTGCGCGGCGGCCGCCCGGGCGGCCTCCCGGACGACTTCCATGGCCTGCGGCAACACGCTGACCCCGACGACCACCGGCGCGCCGGCGGATCCGGTCATCCGGCTCACCTCCCGGGCGCCCCGCACGGTACGGCCACGCCGACCCCACCGACGCTAGTCGCGCCGCCGCCCGGGCGGGCCGGGATCGGCACACCGGGGCGCGGGCTTCCGGCGTGCCGCTCGGCACACCGGGCAGGGGCGGGCCGGGACCGATCGGCGGGCCGCCGGGCTGCTCAGCGGAACTGGAGCCGGGCGACCGCGTCGAAGACCCGCGCGCCGAGCAGCCGGCGGGTGTGCACCATCGCCCAGGCGGCGGCGGTGACCAGGTAGCGGGTGCGGGGGCGGCGGGCGGTGACCGCCCGCTCGATCACCCGGGCCACCGTCTCGGGCGTCGCGGCCAGCATCGGGTTGGCGTAGGACTTGGCCATCGCCGCGTCGACCGAGGCGACCATCGTCCGGTACGGCCCGGCCGGGGCGCCGCCCGCGCCGAGCGACTTCGCGGCCACCGCCCCGAACCCGGTCCGGATCAGGCCGGGCTCGACGACCACCACGTCGATGCCGAACGGCCGCACCTCCTGGCGCAGCGCGTCGGAGATCGCCTCCACGGCGTACTTGCTGGCGTGGTAGTAGCCGCCGCCGGGGAAGACCAGCCGGCCGCCCATCGAGCTGACGTTGACGATCCGGCCCCGGCCGGTCCCGCGCATGCCGGGCAGCACGAGCTGGGTGAGCCGGCTGAGCCCGAAGACGTTGGTCTCGAACTGGGCCCGGACCCGATCCAGTGGGGCCTGCTCGATCGGCCCGTACTCGCCGTAGCCGGCGTTGTTGACCAGCACGTCGACCTGGCCGTGGGCGGCCTCGACGGCGGCGACGGCGGTCCGCATGGACTCCTCGTCGGTGACGTCGAGGGGGAGCAGCCGGGCGCCGCTGTCGGCGAGGTCGGCGATCGCCTCGACGTTGCGGGCGGTGGCGTAGACGGTGAACTCCGGGCGGCGGGCGAGCTGGCGGACGGTGGCCCGGCCGATGCCGGAGGAGGTGCCGGTGATCAGGACGGAGGTGGTCATGCGGGGGCTCCCGGGTGGTCGAGGCCGGCGACGAGGAGCGCGACACCCTCGCGCAGCCGCCGCCGGGGCAGGTCGGGGTCGGTGAGGTCGGCCTCCAGGCCGCGGGTGAGCGCGACCAGCACGTCGGCGACGGCGCGGGCCCGCGGCCCGGCGGCGTCGGCGAGCGCGCCGGCGACCACGTCGGTCAGCTCCCGGGTGTACGCCTCGGCGAGGTCGCCGGTGAGCCGGGTGCTGGTGTCGAGGAGTTCGGCGGCGTGCCGGCTCTCCCGGTGCAGCCGGAGGGTGAGTTCGAGCTTGGCGGCGAGCACGTCGTGCAGCCGCTGCCGCAGGTCGACGTCGGGCGCGGTGGCCGCCCGGCGGGCCTGGGCGAGGGAGTCGGCGAAGAGCCGTTCGGCCAGCCGTCGGTAGGCGTCGTCCTTGTTGCGGACGTACTGGTAGACGGCGGGGCGGGACATCCCGGCGGTGGCCGCGATGTCGTCCATCGTCGTGCGCCGCACGCCGTGCCGGGTGAAGCACTCGTACGCGGCGGCGAGGATCGACGCCAACCGGTCGTTCGACATGCTGACAATGTTCGCACAGATTGTCAGAGCGTCAACGGTGTTCGCCGTCACCCTCGGCGCCGGGCCGGACCCGGAGCACCACGGCGGTGGCGTTGTCCTCCCCGCCCTCGGCCAGGCTGCTGGTGAGCAAGCTGCGCACCGCCCGCTTCGGGTCGCCGCCGGCGAGGGCCTCCCGCATCCGGTGGTAGTCGACCTGGTCGCTCACCCCGTCGGTGCAGAGCAGCCAGGTGTCGCCGACCCGCAGCGGCACGGCGAGCAGGTCCGCGTCCGGGTTGTCGGGGTGGCCGACGTAGCGCAGCAGCTGGTAGCGGGCCCGGGCGGCCTCCGCGGAGCCGGCCCGGTACCAGCCGTGCAGCAGCCCCAGCCAGGCGGCCGTGTGGTCGACCGTCATCAGTTCCAGCACGCCGTCGCGCAGCCGGTACGCCCGCGAGTCGCCGAGCTGGACGAGCCACACCTGCTCGCCGTCCGGCTCGACCAGCAGGGCGGTCAGCGTGCAGCCGGTCAGCTCGGTCAGCCGCGCGCCGGCGGCGCGGACCAGGGAGCGGGCGTCGGCGACCGCCGCGCGCAGCTCGCGCGCCCCGACGGTGGGCCAGTCACCGCGGACCGCCTCGACCAGGGTGGTCATCGTCGTGGTGCCGGCCACCCGGGCGCCCTCGCCGGAGCCCATGCCGTCGACGACGGCGACGAAGGGCAGCGTCGGGTCGACGTGCAGCACGTCGAAGTTGGCCGGCTAGCGGTGGCCGACCACGCTGCCGCCGGCGACCTCCAGGGCGACCCGCCCGGCGGCGAGATGGCAGGTCAGCGGCTCGGGTCGGTCGGACGGAGCGCGGCGGAACATCAGCGGACCGTAACACCGCCGAAGCCCCTGCTCGGGGCGTCGGCGGTCGTGTCGGGCGGTCGGTCCGCGCGCCGGGTCGGACACCCGTGTTGTCAACGAGGGTTGACAGGGTGGCGCTGTCAACGTAAGTTGACGGCATGAGTCAGGCAACGGAACTCGCGGCGGCCGCCGGCAGCACCGACCCCAAGGTCGGGCTCCGGGCGGTGCTCGCCCTGCGCCGGCTCCTCGAACGGCTGGAGGTCGTCCAGGTGGACAACGCCCGTCGACAGGGCTGGTCCTGGCAGGACATCGCCGACGCGCTCGAGGTCAGCCGGCAGGCGGTCCACAAGAAGCACGCCGGGCGACCGGCGGTCCGAGGAACCTGGGAGGCGTGATGTTCGAACGGTTCACCGACCGGGCCCGTGCGGTCGTCCACCGGGCGGTCGACGAGGCGCGGGCCGAGCGGCAGCGGCCGGTCGGCACCGAGCACCTGCTGCTCGGCGTCCTCGCCGACGGCGACGCGCTGGCCAGCCGGGTGCTCACCGAGGCGGGGGTGCGCCCGGAGGGCCTGCGAGCCGCCATCGCCCGGCACGCCGCGCCCGGCGCCAGCGGTCTCGGCGAGGCGGACGCCGCCGCGCTGCGCGAGATCGGCATCGACCTCACCGCCATCGTCGCCCGGATCGAGGAGTCGTTCGGTCCCGACGCGCTGCGCGAGGCCGCGCCCGCGCCGCGCCGCCGCTGGGGTTTCCGGCGGAACGACGACGGGCGGTTCTCCCCCCGTGCCAAGAAGGTGCTGGAGCTCTCCCTGCGCGAGGCGCTCCGGCTG
The DNA here is from genome assembly GCF_018070095.1 of Micromonospora sp. U56. Taxonomy (NCBI): domain Bacteria; kingdom Bacillati; phylum Actinomycetota; class Actinomycetes; order Micromonosporales; family Micromonosporaceae; genus Micromonospora; species Micromonospora sp. U56. The sequence goes on along the minus strand of NZ_JAGPYL010000146.1, from coordinate 752 downwards.
CGCCACCACCACATCGGCACCGAGCACATCCTGCTCGGGCTGCTGCGCGAGGGCGGCGGCCTCGCCGCCGTGGTGCTCACCGAGGCCGGGCTGAACCTCGACGACCTGCGCCGGCGGGTCGAGACGGCGCTGCGGACGGCGGCCTGACCGCTGCCCCCGGGCTCTGGCTTCGCCGGGGGTGGATCGTCCCGGCGAAGCGGGCGGCCACCCGCGCCCGGCGGGTGACCGAGAATGGCGAGCGCGAGGCCGGCGGTGAGCGGGCCAACCGGTGGTGGGGCGTTTCAAACCTGATTGCGGCCAGTGCAACGTCGCCCCGCGCCGGCTCGCTGACCGGCCCCGCTTGCTGCACACTTGCGCCGTGGATGGTGGAGAGCAGACGCGCCCGGTGACCGCCGACGACGCCCCGCCGCGCTCGGCGGTGGTGGTCAACCCCTCGAAGGTGACCGATCTGGACCAGTTCCGCCGCACGGTGGACGACGCCCTCGCCGCCGCGGGCTGGCCCGAGCCGACCTGGTACGAGACCACGGTCGAGGATCCGGGCAGGGGCCAGACCGAGGCGGCCGTCGCCGCCGGCGCTCAGGTGGTCTTCGCCTGCGGCGGCGACGGCACCGTGATGGCCTGCGTCAGCGGACTGGTCGGCACCGACGCCGCGCTGGCCGTGCTGCCCCAGGGCACCGGCAACCTGCTCGCCGCCAACCTCGGGCTCTCCAACGACCTGGCCGCCGGCCTGCAGGTCGCCGTGGAGCGCGGGA
>NZ_JAGPYL010000145.1:0-14818 GCF_018070095.1 Micromonospora sp. U56 | reverse complement strand
TTCAAGCACCCTGTTGAGTTCTCAAAGAACAACCACACACCACCCGAAAGCCCCACATCCGTGGAACCCCCGACCTGGGGCATTTCCGCTCTGACGCGACCGGCGCTTCCGCGCCGGGCACTTTTACTACGCTACCCGCCGATATCCGCCGTGTCAAACCGCTCTATCGCGATCCACACCACTTCCACCACAATTACGGGCACCACAAAACCACCGGCTCTCACCGCTGTCCTCATGGCTTCCGACAGGCCGGCCGCCGCGGTCTCCCGCACGCACGCCCGGTTCCCTACCGGCGATGAACCATACCCGGTCGGCTCCGCCTCACCAAATCCGCCTCGCAGCGTCTTCGGGGCACCGCCCGATCCAAGCTCACATGGGACTCAACCCATCCGACCCCGGAGTCATTCCCGCACTCCCACCGGCTTTCGCAAGCCCCGGAAGAGCCCGGTCCAGGACCGTACCGGATAGCAACCCGGCCGACCCCCAGACCATTCCCGCGCCCGGCCTACCAGGTCTTTCGCCTGTTTCGTCCGTTCCGCGCTGGCAGAGAGAAAGGTACGCGCCCGGCGAGTTGATCGTCAACTCGGCCGGGCGCGTCCCCCGTCACACCATCAAGCGGCGACTATCCGCGCAGCTCAACCCCCGCGAACGACCGCTTGCCGCGGCGCAGCACCAGGTACCGGCCGTGCAGCAGGTCCTCCGGCGCGACCGTCGCGTCCACCTCGGTCACCCGGGAGTTGTTGACGTAGGCGCCGCCCTCGGCGATCACCCGCCGCGCCTCCTTGAGACTCGGCACCAGGCCGGAGTCGCGCAGCAGCCCGGCCACGTCGGGCAGCTCATCCAGGTGGACCAGGCCGGCCTCGGTCAGCGCGGCGCGTAGCGTCTCGGGCGTCAGCTCGTCGAGCGACCCCCGGCCGAAGAGCGCCTGACTGGCGGCGACGGCCTGGGCCATCTCCCGCTCGCCGTGGACCAGGGTGGTCAGCTCCTCCGCGAGGGCCCGCTGGGCCGTCCGGGCGGCCGGCCGCTCGGCGGTCTCCTTCTCCAGCGCCTCGATCTCCTCGCGGGAGCGGAAGCTGAAGTAGCGCAGGTAGCGGGTGACGTCCCGGTCGTCGGCGTTGACCCAGAACTGGTAGAAGGCGTACGGGCTGGTCATCTCCGGGTCGAGCCAGACCGCACCGGTCTCGCTCTTGCCGAACTTGGTGCCGTCCGACTTGGTCACCAGCGGGGTGGTGAAGGCCTCCACCGGGCCGGCGCCCCGCCGCCGCACGTAGTCGACGCCGGCGGTGATGTTGCCCCACTGGTCGGAGCCGCCGTACTGGAGCTGGCAGCCGTGCCGGCGGTGCAGTTCGAAGAAGTCGTTGGCCTGCAGCAGCTGGTAGCTGAACTCGGTGAAGCTGATGCCGGTCTCCAGCCGGGCCTTGACCACCTCCCGGGCGAGCATCTTGTTCACCGGGAAGTGCTTGCCGACGTCGCGGAGGAACTCGACCACCGACATCTCGCCGGTCCAGTCCAGGTTGTTGACCAGCCGCGCGGCGTTCTCCCCGGTGTACGAGACGAAGGGCGCGAGCTGATCGTGGATCCGCTGAACCCAGCCGGCGATGACCTCGGGCGGGTTGAGGGTGCGCTCGGCGCTCTCCTTGGGGTCGCCGATCTGCCCGGTGGCGCCGCCGACCAGCAGCAGCGGCCGGTGCCCGGCGAGCTGGAGCCGGCGGGCCATCACGACCTGCATGAGGTTGCCGACGTGCAGGCTGGGGGCGGTCGGGTCGAAGCCCACATAGAAGGTGGCGGTCCCGCCGTCGAGCAGCTCGCGCAGCTCGTCGAGGCCGGTCGAATCCTGGATCAGGCCCCGCCACCGCAGGTCTTCGGTCAGGGAGTCCCGCCCCGGCGGGAGGTTGCTGTCGGTCACGGTCACCGATTCTCCCCCATGCCGGGCACCGGACCGTACCGGGTTTGGTCGTTCCGGCGGTTGACTAGGCTGGCGGCTCCGCGAAACGAGGAGGAATGTCGTGGAGATGCCGGACCTGACGGGCGGCCTGGTCGCCTTGCTCGGGCTGAAGCTGGACGAGGTCGGTCCCGACCGGGTGGTCATCCGCTGGGAGGTCCGCCCCGAGCTGCACCAGCCGTTCGGCATCCAGCACGGCGGCGTGTACTGCGCGGTGGTGGAGACGGCGGCGAGCGTCGGCGGGTCGATCTGGCTCGGCGGGCGCGGCACCGTGGTCGGCGTGTCCAACCAGACGGACTTCCTCCGCGCGGTCCGCGACGGCGAGCTGACCGCCGTCGGCACTCCGGTGCACCGCGGTCGGAGCCAGCAGCTCTGGCAGGTGGAGATCACCGACGGGGAGGGCCGGCTGGTCTCGCGCGGCCAGGTCCGCCTGCAGAACCTGACCGCCGGCTGACCGACCGGGCCTGCCCGGTTTGTCGGGAAAGTGGGTCCGCGCGCCGCTATCGTCGGCCTCGATGACGCCGGCCGACGCGTACCTGAGGTGAAGAAGCTGCTGGCCGCCACGCTCGGCGTGCTGTCGGCCGTCGGCGGTTTCGTCGACATCGGCGACCTCGTGGCGGCGAGCCAGGCGGGCGCCCGCTTCGGCATGGGGCACGCCTGGGTGCTGGTGGCCGGGGTGGTCGGCATCTGCGCGTACGCGGAGATGGCCGGCCGGATCGCGGCGGTGAGCGGCCGGGCGGTGTTCGACCTGGTCCGGGAGCGGCTCGGGCCGCGCGTCGCGCTGCTCAACCTGGTCGCCTCCTACCTGGTCACGGTGCTCACCCTGGCCGCCGAGCTGGGTGGGGTGGCGCTCGCCCTGCACCTGGCCTCGCGGGTGAGCTACCTGCTGTGGGTGCCGGTGGCCGCGTTCGGGGTCTGGCTGGTGCTCTGGCGGATGCGCTTCCAGCTGATGGAGCGGGTCTTCGGGCTGGCCGGCCTGGCCCTGGTGGTGTTCGCGGTGGCGCTGTTCCGGCTGCCGACCGACTGGGGCGCGCTGGCCCGGGGCGCGCTGCACCCCGGCGCGGCCGGGCAGGGCTGGGCGGCGTACTGGTTCGTGGCGGTGGCGTTGTTCGCCTCCACGGTCAGCCCGTACGAGGTGTTCTTCTTCTCCTCGGGCGGGGTGGAGGAGAAGTGGAGCGCCGCGGACCTGGCCGACGCCCGGGCGAGCGTGCTGGTCGGCTTCCCCGTGGGCGGGTTCCTCGCCCTGTCGCTGGTGGCCACCGCCGCGGTCGTCTTCCACCCGACGGGGACCTCGCTGTCGACGCTCGACCAGGTGGCCGCGCCGGCGGTCATCGCGTTCGGCGGGGTGGGGCTGGCGATCGCCGCGCTGGCGTTCTTCGCGGTCACCTTCGGCGCCGCGCTGGAGACGGGGCTGTCGGCGGCGTACACGGCGGCGCAGTACTTCGGCTGGCAGTGGGGCAAGCGGGTCAGCCCTCGGGACGCGGCCCGCTTCCACAGCGTGCTGCTGGTCAGCGTGCTGCTCGGGGTGCTGGTGCTCCTCACCTCGGTCGACCCGGTGCGGCTGACCGAGTACATGCTGGTGGTCAGCGCGGTGGCGCTGCCGCTGACGTACCTGCCGATCCTGATCGTGGCCAACGACCGGACGTACCTGGGGGACCGGGTCAACGGGCCGGCGCTGAACCTGCTCGGCGCGGTGTTCCTGGTGGTGATCGTGGCGGCGTCGGTGGCCGCGATCCCGCTCGCCGTCACGACGGGGATGGGCCGATGAGGCTCCAGTTGGGCCGGCAGCTGCTGGACCGGCAGATCGTGGACCGCGACGGCCTGCTGGTCGGCAAGGTCGACGACGTGGAGTTCGCCGTCGACGCCGACGGGTTCCCGTACGTGGCCTTCCTGCTCACCGGCCAGGCGGCGCTCGCCCGGCGGATCGGTGGGCGGACGGGCCGGTTCCTGGTCGCGGTCGCCGACCGGCTCGCCGACGATCCGCCCGTGCGGCCGCTGCGGATCCCGTTCGCCCAGGTCACCCGGATCGACAGCGCGGTACGGCTGCGCATCCGCGCGGACGAGTTGCCCCGGCCGTCGGCGGAGGCCTGGCTGCGCCGGCACCTGATCGACCGGATCCCGGGAGCCGACCGTGCGAGCGGGTGAGCTGCTCGGCCGCGCCGCGTACGACCTGCACGGCCGGCGGCTCGGCCGGGTGGTGGACGTGGTGGTGCGCGGGGGCTTCCCGGACGGCCGGCTCCGGCTGACCGACGTGATCGTCACCCGGCACTGGTGGAGCCGGGTGGTGGGGCGGTTGATCGGGGCGGAGCGGCACCCGTCGGGGCCGTGGGCGATCCGGGTGGTGGCGCGGGCGCTGAGCCGAGGCAGCCGGCAGCTCCCCGCCGACCAGGTGCAGCTCCTGCCGCCGGTGCCCGGCTTCCCCTTCGGTGGCCCGCCGCCCTGAGCCGGTCCGACCGGGCCCGGCCCGCGCGGGGCGGCCGTCGCCCGCTCCCCCGCCCGTGTCGCCCGGCCGCGGGGCCCGCGCGGCCCGGCCGGCGCCCACTCCCCGCCGTGCCGCCGGCCGCGCGGACGGCCGGCGCGGACGGCCGGCGCGCCGGTGGACGCCCGGCCGCCGGTCGGGTCCGCTGCGGGCCTCGTCCAGGAGCTGTTCCTCCTGGTCGGTGCCCTCGTCGGCGGGCGGGGCGACGCGGCGCAGCCGGACCTGGGTGATCGCGCGGTGGTCGATCGCGCACACCTCCAGTTCCCAGGCGTCGATGGTGACGCTCTCCCCCGCGACGGTGGGAATGTGCCCGAGGCAGGCCAGCACCATGCCGGCGACGGTGGTGTAGTCGCCGGCCGGGCGGGCGGGCACCTCGACACCGATGTCGGGCAGGTCGTGCACGGGGAAGGTGCCGCGCAGCAGCAGCGCGCCGTCGGCCTCGGTGCGCACCGATCGGACGTCCCGGTCGGTCTCGTCGTAGATCTCCCCGACGATCTCCTCGAGGATGTCCTCCAGGGTGACGATCCCGTCGACGGCGCCGCGCTCGTCCACCACCAGGGCGATGTGCTGCCGCTCCGCCTTGAACTGGCGCAGCGCGTCCACCACCGGCAGCGAGTCGGGCAGCAGCATGGGCGGGCGGGCGCACTCGTCGACCGGGCGGTCGTCGGGGACGCCGACGAGGTCACGGAGGTGGATCACGCCGACCGCGTCGTCCAGGCCGCCGTGCCGGACCACCGGGGCCCGGGAGTGGCCGGTAGCGGCCAGCAGCAGCCGGGCGGCCTCCGCGGTGGTCCCGCTGTCGAGCGTGAAGACCTGCAACCGGGGTACGAGGACCGCCCGGAGCTGCCGGTCGGCGATCTCCACCGCGCCGGCGATGATGGTGCGCTGCTCCTTGGTGAAGCCGTGGTTGCCGGCGACGATGTCGCGCAGCTCGTCCGGGCCGATCTCCTCGGGCTGGTGCTTCGGGTTGAGCCCGACCAGGCGGACCACCAGGTCGCTGGTGGCGCCGAGGGCCCAGACGGCCGGCCGGGTGACGGTGGCCAGCAGGTCCAGCGGGCGGGCCACCAGCAGTGCCCACCGCTCGGCGGACTGCATGGCGATCCGCTTCGGCGCCAGCTCGCCGAAGACCAGGGTGACGAAGGTCAGCGCCAGGGTGACCACCACGATGGCGACCGTCTCGGCGGCGCCGCCGAAGAACCCGAGCAGCGGAACCAGGGGCTTGGCCAGCGAGACCGCCGCGGCGGCGGAGGCCAGGAAACCGGCCAGCGTGATGCCGATCTGGATGGTGGCGAGGAACCGGTTCGGGTCCTTGGCGAGGCGGGCCAGCACCTGCCCGGCCCGGCTGGCGCGTTCCAGCCGCTGCACCTGGCTGTCGCGCAGCGACACCAGCGCCATCTCGCTGCCCGCGAAGATCGCGTTCAGGACCACCAGGACTCCGACCAGGGCCAGTTGGCTCCAGTAGCTCTGCACGCCCGGTTCTCTCCTCACGCGACCGGCGCCGGCCGCCGTGGCCGACACCGCCGGACGGAGGACCCGACCGGCGTAGGCCTGTCAGTGCCCAGCGCGGACCCGGGTGAATCCTCCGGGCGGGTGCCGCCTACGCCGGAGTGGAGGTCGGCAGGTCCAGCACGTACGAGCCGCCCTCGGGGCGGAAACCGAGCCGGTGGTAGTAGGGGGCGACCATGCCGGGCGGGCTGACCACCCGGCGGAAGCCCCGGTCGGTGAACAGGCTGCTGCGGCGGTAGACGAACTCCCCCGGGGTGAAGTCGCGGAACCGCTGGGTGACGTAGTCCAGGTCGATCTGGGCCACCCCGTCGGGTTCGGCGTGCGAGAGCACCACGCCGACCACCTCGTCGGCGCGGACCACCAGGAACGCCGACCGCTCGGCGGCGGGCGCCGGCCACCGGAAGTCGGGGTTGAACCGGGCGATATCGGCGGCGTGCACCCGCAGTGTGTGCGCCAGGAACTGGTCGTCGACGCCCACCTCGACCACCTGGTAGGTCTCCTCGTCGTGCCGGGTGGCCAGCATCTTCCGCAGGTACCACACGTTGATCACGGCGAGCACCACGTTCAGGCCGACCATGGGCCACACGTGCAGCGAAGCGTTGTAGCCGATGAGGATCAGGCAGCCGACGAGGTTGAGCGCGCGCAGCCGCAGGATGCGCGTCTGCAGCAGGGACCAGACCAGCAGCGCGGAGCCGGCCCAGCCGACGAGTTCCAACCAGTTCACCCCGGGGACACTAGTGGTTGCCCTGGTCAGCCCCCTGGGCGGGCAGCTCCAGCACCCATTCCGCCACCTCCGTGCCGCGGCCGGCGGCGTACCCGGAGTCCTCGCCGATTACGACGAAGCCGCACTTGCGCAGCACGGCGAGGGAGGCGCGGTTGTCCTTGGCGGCGCGGGCGTGCACCGGCCGCTGCGGCAGCTCGCGCAGCAGCGCGGTCAGCGCGGCGGTGGCGTACCCCCGGCCCCAGCGGGTCGGGTCGATCCAGTAGCTGACCTCGGTGCGTTCCTCGACCGGGAAGGCGCTCACGTGCCCCACCACCTCGCCGCCGACGGTGACGGCGCGCACCACGATCCGCGGGTCGGCGCGGATCCGCGACCAGTGCGCGTCGAAGGCCGCCCGGTCGGCCGGGTCGGCGGGGCCGAAGGCGGCCATCCAGTTCGCCTGCGGATCCTGCTGGTGGGCGAAGAGCACGGGCAGGTCGTCGTCGCGCACCGGGCGCAGCTGAAGGTCGGCGGTCACGTCCCCGGACGATACGCACCCGCTCCGACAACCCGGGCCCTCTGGCCCGGCGCACGTACCGTCCGGCCCTGCCGGCGCGGCCCGGCGCATTGGTACCAACGGATGGAGAGGTCCGTGCGGCACGAGTGGAGGCCAGGGTCATGCCCAAGTACGTCTACGACTTCATCGAAGGTGACCGCGGCAGGGCCGAGCTGCTGGGCGGCAAGGGCGCCAACCTGAGCGAGATGACCCGACTGGGCCTGCCCGTGCCGCCGGGATTCACCATCAGCACCGACGCCTGCCGGGCGTACCTGCGGACCGGCTCGCCGCCGGACGGGCTCTTCGACGAGGTGAACGCCCACCTGCGGGAGGTGGAGGCCCGGCTGGACCGGTGGCTCGGCGACCCGCACGACCCGCTGCTGCTGGCGGTCCGTTCCGGCGGCCGGTACTCGATGCCGGGGATGATGGAGACGATCCTGGACATCGGGTTGAACGACGCCACCGTCGGGGGGCTGGCCGCGCGCAGCGGCGACGAGCGGTTCGCCTGGGACTCGTACCGGCGGCTGATCCAGATGTTCGGCCGGACGGTGTACGGGGTGCCGGCCGAGGAGTTCGAGCGTGAGCTGGCCGCGTTGCGTGCCACCGCCGGGGCGGCCGGGCCGAGCGCCGAGCAGCTGCGCGACCTGGTGGAGACGTACAAGAAGATCTTCGCCCGGCAGGTGGGGCACGATTTCCCGCAGGCCCCGCACGAGCAGCTCTACCTGGCCATCCGGTCGGTGTTCGAGTCGTGGAACGCCGAGCGCGCCCGGATCTACCGCCGGCAGGAGCGCATCCCGGACGACCTGGGCACCGCGGTCAACGTGATGGCGATGGTCTTCGGCAACCTCGGCCTCGGCTCGGGCACCGGGGTGGCGTTCACCCGGGACCCGGCCACCGGCGCGCCCGGGGTGTACGGCGACTACCTGGCCGACGCGCAGGGCGAGGACGTGGTCGCCGGCATCCGCAACACCCTGCCCCTGCCCGAGCTGGAGCGGATCGACCCGGCCAGCTTCCGCCGACTGACGGAGATCATGGCGACGCTGGAGCGGCACTACCGCGATCTGTGCGACATCGAGTTCACCATCGAGCGCGGCAAGCTGTGGATGTTGCAGACCCGGGTCGGCAAGCGCACCGCCGCCGCCGCGTTCGTGATCGCCGCGCAACTCGTCGACGAGGGGCTGATCACCCTGGACGAGGCGCTGCTGCGGGTCACCGGTGGGCAGCTGGCCCAACTGATGTTCCCGGCCTTCGACACCTCGGGCGCGCCGGAGCCGCTCGCGGTCGGGGTGGGCGCCTCCCCGGGGGCCGCGGTGGGGCGGGTGGTCTTCGACTCCGCTGCCGCGGCGGCCGCCGACGCACCGGTGATCCTGGTCCGTGCGGAGACAAACCCGGACGACCTGCCCGGCATGGTCGCCGCGGTCGGGGTGCTCACCTCGCGGGGCGGGAAGACCTCGCACGCCGCCGTGGTGGCGCGGGGCATGGGCCGCACCTGTGTCTGCGGCGCGGGCGCGTTGCGCGTCGACCCGGAGCGGGGCGAGTTCACCGTCGACGACCGGGTGATCCGCGCCGGCGACGTGATCTCCATCGACGGGACCACCGGACGCGTCTACGCGGGCGAGGTGCCGGTGCAGCCCTCCCCCGTCGCCCGCTACCTCGCCGGCGAACTGGAGCCGCAGGCCGATCCGCTGGTCGCGGCGGTGCACCGGCTGCTCGGCCACGCCGACGCGGTGCGCCGGCTCGGCGTACGGGCCAACGCGGACACCGGGGCGGACGCCCGCCGGGCCCGCCAGTTCGGCGCGACCGGCATCGGGTTGTGCCGCACCGAGCACATGTTCCTCGGCGAGCGGCGGCAGCTGGTGGAGCGGCTGATCCTGGCCGACGGACCGGCGGAGGTGGCCGCCGCGCTGGACGCGCTGCTGCCGTTGCAGCGGGCCGACTTCGTGGAAATCCTGGCGGCGATGGACGGCCTGCCGGTGACCATCCGGCTGATCGACCCGCCGCTGCACGAGTTCCTGCCCCCGCTGCACGAGCTGACCGCTCGGGTGGCCCGGGCCGAGGCGCGGGGCGAGGACCCGGGGCGCGACGGCCGGCTGCTGGTCGCGGTCCGCCGGATGCACGAGTCGAACCCGATGCTCGGCCTGCGCGGCGTGCGCCTCGGGCTGGTCGTCCCGGGGCTGTTCGCCATGCAGGTCCGGGCCGTCGCCGAGGCGGCGGCGCAGCGGATCCACGACGGCGGCGACCCGCGACCGGAGATCATGGTGCCGCTGGTCGGCGACGTGAAGGAGCTGGCCGCGGTGCGGGTCGAGGCGGAACGCGTCCTGGCGGAGGTGCCGGCCGCGCCGGCCATCCCGATCGGCACGATGATCGAGGTGCCCCGGGCGGCGCTGACCGCCGGCGACATCGCCGCCGAGGCGCACTTCTTCTCCTTCGGCACCAACGACCTGACCCAGACCGCCTGGGCGTTCTCCCGCGACGACGTGGAGGGATCGTTCTTCAGCGCGTACCTGGAGCGGGGGATCTTCCCGGTCTCGCCGTTCGAGACCATCGACGCCAAGGGCGTCGGGCGGTTGGTCCGGCTGGCCGTGGCCGAGGGACGGGCCACCCGGCCCGAGCTGACCATCGGGGTCTGCGGCGAGCACGGCGGCGACCCGGACTCGGTGGCCTTCTTCGCCGACGCCGGACTGGACTACGTCTCCTGTTCGCCCTACCGGGTGCCGATCGCCCGGCTGGCCGCCGGGCGCGCCGCCGTCGACCCCACCACCGGCACGTCCGACTCCCGTTAGGAGGCAGTCCGATGACCGCGATTCTCAACCCGACCGGCCCCGCCCCGCTGAGCCCGCCGCAGCGGCGGGCATCCGAGCCGGCAGCGGTGCCCGTGTCGCCCGTACCGGTGGGGCCGGTGCTGGAGTTGCCCGGCACGCCGGCGGCCGCGCTGGTGCCGGTCACCCGCGCCGGCCGGGCGGTCGGAGCGTTCGTGCTGACCGGCGGGCATGTCCGCTACCGGGCGTTGCCCGACCCGGACCAGGTGCTCGCGGCGGCGGCGGGAGTGCTCGCCAACGGGCTGGTCACGGCCGCCGTGGCGGTGGCCAGCCGACGCCGGCCGCCGGCGATCGGCGCGGTGACCATGGGACCCGGCGGCTGGGTCAGCCTGCGCGGCACCCGCGCCCCGGCGCTGCGCCCGACCCGACCCCGGCCGTGGTGGGCCCGCGTGCTGCGGGCACACCGCCTGGTCGTCGACCCCTGACCCGCACACCCCTCCCACGCCACGCCGCGCGCCATGGCGCGCGGCGTGGCGGCACCTCTCCGGTAGGCCGAGCGGTGGGGTCTTTGGTCCCGGACATCGCCGGTCCTGCGCCCCTGCCGGCTCCGACCACAGCGGACGAGGCTGGTGGTGCGAGCGAACACCGGACCAAGGAGGCCCCCGATGCGCGCAACCGTCGTCACCTCGTTCGATCAGCCGCTGGAGATCATCGACCGCCCCGTGTCGGAGCCCGGCCCAGGCGAGATCCTGGTCCGGATCGAGGCGAGCGGGCTGTGCCACACCGACATCCACGCCGCCCACGGCGACTGGCCGGTCAAGCCGAACCCGCCGTTCGTACCCGGCCACGAAGGCGTCGGCGTCGTCGAGCGGGTCGGTCCGGGCGTCACCGAGCACGCCGTCGGGCACCGGGTGGCCCTGCCCTGGCTCGGCTGGGCCTGCGGCACCTGCGAGTACTGCGTCACCGGCTGGGAGACGCTGTGCGAGTCGCAGCGCAACACCGGCTACGCGGTGGACGGCGCGCACGCCGAGTACGCCGTCGCGTCGGCCCGCTACGCGGTACGCGTGCCCGACGGGCTGGACCCGTTCGAGGCGGCGCCGCTGACCTGCGCGGGCGTCACCACGTACAAGGCGGTGAAGGTGGCCGGGGTGCGACCCGGCGACCGGGTGGCGATCTTCGGCATCGGCGGCCTCGGGCACCTCGCCCAGCAGTACGCGCAGCTCTTCGGCGGCGAGACCGTCGCCGTCGACGTGACGGCGGACAAGCTGGACCTGGCCACCGCCCTCGGCGCCACCCACACGGTCGACGCGGCCGCGACCGACCCGGTCCAGGCGATCACCGCACTCGGCGGGGTGGACGTCGCGATCGTGCTCGCCGCCAGCCCCGCCGTGATCGAGCAGGCGCACCGCTGCCTGCGGCGGGGCGGCCGGCTGGTGCTGGTGTCGCTGCCGAAGGAGAACGGGTTCACCCTGCCGGTCTTCGAGACCGTCCTCAAGGGCATCACGGTGATCGGCTCGATCGTCGGCACCCGGGCCGATCTGGCCGAGGTGTTCCGGCTGCACGCGGCCGGACGCACCCGGGTCAGCTACGAGGTCCGCAAGCTCGACGAGATCAACGAGGCCGTCGCGGAGGTGCTGGCCGGCCGGGTCACCGCCCGACTGGTGCTCCAGCCGTGACCGGTGTCCACCAGCCCACCCGCCCGCCGGTCGGACGGCCGGCGGGCGGCCCCGCCGCCGCGGCACCCAGCCCGGAAGGACCGGCCATGACCGACAGCACCCACCTCGACCCCTGGCGCGGCCTCGCCGGCACGGCCTGGCGGGACGGCGTGGACGTCGCCGACTTCGTCCGGGCCAACCACGAGCCGTACACCGGGGACGCCTCGTTCCTGACCGGGCCGACCTGCCGGACCCTGGAGGTGTGGGGCGCGCTGCGGAAGCTCTTCGTCGAAGAGCGCCGCCGGGGCGTCTACGACGTCGACGCGGCCACCCCGTCGACCATCACGGCGCACGCCCCCGGCTACGTCGACCGGGAGCGGGAACTGATCGTCGGCCTGCAGACCGACGCGCCGCTGCGCCGGGCCATCATGCCGGCCGGCGGGCTGCGGATGGTGGAGAACGCGCTGGCGGCGTACGGCTTCGCGGCCGATCCGCAGGTGCACCGGATCTTCACCACGTACCGCAAGACGCACAACGACGCGGTCTTCGACGCGTACCCGGCCGACGTGCTGGCGGCGCGGCGCTCGCACGTGATCACCGGGCTGCCCGACGCGTACGGGCGGGGGCGGATCATCGGCGACTACCGCCGGGTGGCGCTCTACGGCGTGGACCGGCTGATCGCCGAACGCCGGGCGCGCATGGCGGCCCTGGACGACCGGCCGTCGACCGACGAGGTGATCCGCGACCGGGAGGAGCTGGCCGAACAGATCCGCGCGCTGGGCGAGCTGACGGAGATGGCCGCCGGCTACGGGTACGACGTCTCCGCCCCGGCGACCTGCGGCCGGGAGGCGATCCAGTGGCTGTACTTCGCGTACCTGGCCGCGACGAAGGAGCAGAACGGTGCGGCGATGTCGCTCGGGCGCACCGCCGGCTTCATCGACGTCTATCTGCGCCGGGACCTGGCCGAGGGTCGGCTGACCGAGCTGGACGCCCAGGAGCTGGTCGACGACTTCGTGATCAAGCTGCGGATCATCCGGTTCCTGCGCACGCCCGAGTACGACCAGCTCTTCTCCGGCGACCCGACGTGGGTCACCGAGTCGCTGGGCGGGATGGGCGTCGACGGCCGGCCGCTGGTGACCCGGACCAGCTTCCGCTACCTGCAGACCCTCTACAACCTCGGCCCGGCGCCGGAGCCGAACCTCACCGTGCTCTGGTCGCCGCGGCTGCCCGCCGGGTTCAAGCGGTTCTGCGCCCAGGTGTCGTTGGACACCAGCGCCATCCAGTACGAGAACGACGAGCTGATCCGCCCGGCGTACGACGACGACACGGCTATCGCCTGCTGCGTGTCGGCGCTGCGGGTGGGCCGGGACATGCAATTCTTCGGCGCCCGGGCCAACCTGGCCAAGGCGCTGCTGTACGCGATCAACGGCGGCCGCGACGAGCTCACCGGCGAGCAGGTCGCCCCGGCGGTCGCGCCCGTCGGCGGCGAGACGCTGGACTACGACGAGGTGCTGGCCGCGTACGACCGGATGCTGGACTGGCTGGCCGAGACGTACGTGGACGCGCTGAACGTCATCCACCACCAGCACGACCGGTACGCGTACGAGCGGCTGGAGATGGCGCTGCACGACTACCCGGTGCGGCGGTTCATGGCCACCGGCATCGCCGGGCTGTCGGTGGCGGTCGACAGCCTCGCCGCGATCCGGTACGGCACGGTCAAGGTGCTGCGCGACGAGACCGGCCTGGCGATCGACTACGCGGTCGAGGGCGAGCACCCGACCTTCGGCAACAACGACGACCGGGCCGACGCCCTCGCGGTGTGGCTGGTGGAGACGTTCGCGGAGAAGCTGCGTCGGCAGCGCACCTACCGCGACGCGGAGCTGACCATGTCGGTGCTGACCATCACCTCCAACGTGGTGTACGGCCGGCACACCGGCAACACCCCGGACGGCCGGCGGGCCGGTGAGCCGTTCGCGCCGGGAGCGAACCCGATGAACGGCCGGGACACCCACGGCCTGGTGGCGGCCGCGCTGTCGGTGGCGAAGCTGCCGTACGACGCGGCCCGCGACGGCATGTCGCTGACCGGCACGGTCACCCCGGACGGGCTGGGGCGCACCCGACAGGAGCGGATCGACAACCTGGCCGGGGTGCTGGACGGCTACACCGACGCCGGCGGATTCCACCTGAACGTCAACGTGCTGGATCGGGCCACCCTGGTCGACGCGATGGCGCACCCGGAGCGGTACCCGCAGCTGACCGTACGGGTCTCCGGGTACGCGGTGAACTTCGTCCGGCTCACCCCCGAGCAGCAGCGGGACGTGGTGTCCCGGACCTTCCACGGGTCCCTGTGACCGTCCGGCCGCCGTCGCCGCCCGGGTCCCCCCGGCCCGGGCGGACCGGCGCGGGCTCGGCAGCGGCCACCCCGGCTGGCACCGAGCGGAGCGGGCCGGCCGGGGCGGAGCTGACCGGGGCGGAGCTGACCGGGGCCGTGCACTCCTGGGACGTCTCGGTCGGCGTGGACGGCCCGGGCACCCGCTTCGTGGCCTTCCTCGCCGGCTGCCCGCTGCGTTGCCGGTACTGCCACAGCCCGGACACCTGGTACCGGCGCAGTGGGCGGCACCGCACGGTGGACGACCTGATGACGGAGATCGAGCGGTACCGCCGGTTCATCTCGGTGGCCGGCGGCGGGGTCACGCTCAGCGGTGGCGAGCCGCTGATGCAGCCCCGGTTCACCGGCGAGGTGCTGCGCCGCTGCCACGCCCTCGGCCTGCACACCGCGCTGGACAGCTCCGGCTTCCTCGGCGTCCGCGCCGACGACGCCCTGCTCGACGCCACCGATCTGGTGCTGCTCGACGTCAAGTCCTGGGACCCGGCGACGTACCGCCGGGTGACGCGAACCGGGACCGTCGCGCCGACGCTGCGGTTCGGCCGCCGGCTGGCCGAGCGCGGCACGCCGATCTGGATCCGGTTCGTGCTGGTGCCCGGCCTGACCGACGCGGTGGAGAACGTGGCGGGCGTCGCCGACTTCGCCGCCGGCCTGGCCACCGTGCAGCGGGTCGAGGTGCTGCCGTTCCACCGCCTCGGCGCGCACAAGTACGCCGAGCTGGGGCTGACCTTCCCACTCGCGGACACCACGCCGCCCGGCCCGGAGCTGCTGGCGCGGGTACGCGCCCAGTTCGCCGAGCGGGCGCTGACCGTGTACTGACCGCGCCGGCTCGTCC
>NZ_JAGPYL010000144.1:0-14823 GCF_018070095.1 Micromonospora sp. U56 | reverse complement strand
CAACCGCCTCGTCGGCATCCTCCACGGCTGCCTCAAGACCGCCACCCGCTACGACCAGACAACCGCCTGGTCACACCGAACCCAACCCGCCGCTGCTTGACATCCAAGCTCCTGGGATGTCTGACCCGTCCGACAACAAGCTCACGGTCCACGCCCGCACCCGGCACGGCGACATCACCATCCAACGCCCAGCAAGGTGACGGGCGCTTGCCGCGTTCAGGAGGCGAGCGTGACCGTGACCAACTGAGACCAGCTCGTCTGCGTGCCTTCCCGAGCCGCCTCGGCGAACCGTGTGCCGCCGAGGCGGCTCCGCGCGGCCTGCTCGATCCGGGCCACGTCCGGGTGGGAACGATCCGGTAGTCCACGCACGCCGGTGCTCGCCGCGAGCAGCCGCGCGGCCTGCTCGTACTCTTCGCCGCGTAGTGCCAGGTCCGCGACACCGACGAGGATCTGCGCGATCAGGGGTGCGTGCCCCGCCTCGGAGGCCGCCTGGCAGGCCGCCGCGTGGTGCGTACGGGCCTCGCTGAGATCGTCGGCAAGGTGGCCGAGCAGGTCGTGTTTCACCGCGCGGATGTTCGCCTGCTCCGCGTCGGTGCCGAGCATGGTTGTCGCGACGCCGAGTTGCTCGTACGCCTCCTCGGCGTTGCCGCGCCAGCGGGCGAGTTCCGCCTTCGAGAGGGCCAGCTCGGCCAGCGCATCCGGCCAGGTGACCCGTTCCGCGCACCGTTGCGCCTCGGCCAGGGCAGCCGCGCTGGAGTCCTTGTCGCCCAGCAGCCAGTACAGCTGAGCCTGTCGCGACCGCATGCGGATGACATCCTCGATGGCACCGACTTCGGTGACGACCGCGATCGCCTGTTCGTAGTGCGCGCAGGCACCGGCGAACTCGCCGCGCACGGCGATCCGGTCCGCCAGCTCGGCCAGGGCGATCGAGATTCCGAACCGTTCGCCGATCGCGCGGAACTCGGCGAGCGCCATCTCGAGATACGCATCCGCATCCCGCCCGCCCTGGCCGAACATGATCCGCATCTTGCCGAGATGGAACCGGGCCAGTGCGCGTACCCAGGGGTCCTCGTCGTCCAGCAATGGTTCCCACGCGGACAGGAACGCGTCCGGCGCCTGCAACATGCGTTCCAGCGGGACGACCAGTCCCAGCAGCGGATTGCGGGACTGACTGCGCTGTCTGAACCGGTATGCCTTGTGGATCCACTCCTCCGCATGGTGTTCGTCGCCCCGCCCGGCGCTCACGAACAGCACAACGAGCGCATACACGGTGGCCCGGATCTCATCGGCCACCTCGCCGGGCGTGTTGGTGGCCGCGGTGATCAGCTCGATGCCTTCGGCCTTGTGCCCGCTGAGCCACCAGTACCAGCCGGCGCCGGCCGCGAGCCGCATCGCCGCGTTAGCCTCGCCGGCCGCGAGCGCACCACGCATCGCCGCACTGATGTTGTCGTGCTCGACACCGAGCGTGGCGAGCCATTCCAACTGCTCGGCGCGGCGGAGGTGCGGCTCCGCGGTCTCGGTGAGTTCGGTGAAGTAGGCGAGATGCGCATGGCGCGCCAGGTCCGCTTCCCCCGCCTCCGCGAGCCGGTGCCCGGCGTACTCCTTGATCGTGCCGAGCATCCGGTAGCGCGGCGCGCTGCCGCGATCGGCGACCAGCAGCGACTTCTCGGTCAGCGACGTGAGCAGCTCGAGCACCTGCTCCTGCTCGACCGCATCGCCGGCGCAGACCCGCTCGGCCGCTTCCAGGCTCGCCCCGCCCGAGAACACCGAAAGCCTGCGCAGGACCATCCGTTCGGCGTCGGTGAGCAACTGCCAGCTCCAGTCGACCACCGCGCGCAGCGTCCGGTGCCGCGGCAACGCGGTACGGCTACCGCTGGTCAGCAGGCGGAACCGGTCGTCGAGCCGGTGGGCGAGCTGGTCGATGGACATGGTGCGCAACCTGGCCGCGGCCAGTTCGATCGCCAGCGGCATCCCGTCCAGCGCCCGGCAGACGCGTGCCATCGTCGACGCCGTGCGGTCGTCGACCGCGAGATCCTTGCGCACCGCGCCCGCCCGGTCCCGCAGCAACCGGACGGCCGGCGCGGACCTGATCTCGCCGGGGCCGGCGTCGCCCGCCGGCAGGGCCAGGGGCTCGACCAGCCACAGCGCCTCACCGGTGATGCCGAGCGGTTCCCTGCTCGTCGCCAGGATCCGCAGCCGCTGGCACTCCCCGAGCACTCGATGGGCGAACGTCGCCGCCGACTCGATCACGTGCTCACAGTTGTCCAGGATCAGCAGCGTCTCGCGCTCACGGATCGCGGCGATGAGCCGGTCCGTCGGCTCCGCGTTCGGTGCCTCGCCGAGCAGCGCATCCCGCAGACCGAGCCCGGCGAGCGCCGACTGCGCCACGTCACCGTCGACGCCGAGGGGTGCGAGCTCCACCAGCCAGGCCCCGTCCGGCAGGTCGCCGAGCAGCGTGCGCGCGGTTTCCGTGGCCAGCCTGGTCTTCCCCGAACCGCCCGGCCCGATCAGGGTGGTGAGCCGATGGTCGGCGACGAGTTCGCGGACCGCGGCGACGTCAGCGTCCTTGCCGACGAAGCTGGTCAGCTCGGCACGCAGGTTGGTCTTCCGGTTCTCCTTCCGCCGTCCCAGCTCGCCCCGCAGCAGCGCGACGTGCAGTGCGGACAGCTCCGGTGCGGGGTCGACGCCCAGCGTGTCGGCCAGGGCTTCTCTGGTGCGCTGGTACACGAGCAGCGCCTCGCTGCCCCGACCGGCCGCCGCGAGGGCACGCATCAGCGCGGCGACAAGCCGTTCGCGCACCGGATGAGCGGCCACCAGGTCGGTCAGTTCGGTGACCAGCTCCGCACCGTGGCCGAGGCCGACCTCCGCATCGAACCGATCCTCCAAGGCCCTCAGGCGCAGCCCCTCGAGCCGGGTGACCGCCGCGTCGAACGCCGCACTTCCCTGCAGGCCGACGTCCTGCAGGGCCGCACCGCGCCACAGGGCGAGGGCCTCGCGCAGCAGTCGTACCCGCCGTGGACGGTCGTCATCGCGGACCTGGCCCGCGGTGACGAGGCGTTCGAACCGCACGGCGTCGACGGCGTCGGGTTCCACCGTCAACCGGTAGCCGTCCGGCTGCCCCTCGACCGATCCCTCCGGCAGCACCTTACGCAGCCGGGAGACCAGGCGGTGCAGGGCATTCGTCGCGTCGGCGGGCGGATGTTCACCCCAGACCCAGTCGACGAGCGTCGCCTTCGGGACCACGCGGCCAGGTTCGAGCGCGAGAGCGATCAACAGCCCGCGCAGCCGGGCGCCCGGCACGTCGGCGAGGGTGCCGTCGTCCGTGCGAACCTCGAACGATCCGAGCATCCCGATCTGCACGCAGCAGATCTTGCCATGGGCCGCCGACCTCAGAGCGCCACGATCGCCGCCGTCTCCGCCGGCAGCTCGATCCCGTCCCGCATCACCGTGACCCCGGTTCCGGTGGCCAGCAGCACGGTGCGCACCACCCCCGGCAGGTTGATCCGCTGCGCCTTCCCGGCGAGGTTCGCCACCACCAGGTGCTCGCCCCGGCGCATCAGCAGGAAGCGGTCGCCGTGGCGTACCTCGACCCGGTCCAGGCGGGGGTCGGACAGGTCGGGGCGGCTCTTCCCAGGTGGCTGTTCCCGCACCGGTTTCATCGAAGGGTGAGTTGGGTTTCGGATTCGACGTGGGTCAGCTTCTCGGGGTTGCGGACGTAGTAGAGGCCGGTGATGCGGGCGTCCTCGACACGGATCGCCATGACGCCGTCGATCTCGCCGTTCAGACGTACGAGGAGTGCCGGGCTGCCGTTGACCACGGTCGGTTCACCGGTGAGCGTGCCTTCGACCTTGCCTAGACCACCGAAGAACATGCGGACCACCTTCTCGGCGCCGATGATCGGCCGCAGCGCGGCCTGCTTGACGCCGCCGCCGTCGCCCACCAGGACGACGTCCGGGGCGAGCACGTCGAGGAGACCCTGCAGGTCCCTGGTTTCGACCGCGCGCTGGAACGCTCCCAGAGCCGCCCGGGTCTCGCTCGGGGAGACCACCTGGCGGGGACGGCGGGCATCGACGTGCTGGCGGGCGCGGTGCGCGATCTGGTGGACGGCTGCGGGGCTCCTGCCGACGGCGGCCGCGATCTCGTCGTAGCTGACATCGAAGGCCTCGCGCAGCACGAAGACGGCGCGCTCGGTCGGCGACAGTGTCTCCAGGACGATCATGAGCCCCATCGACACACTCTCGGCGAGCTCGACGTCCTCGGCCACGTCCGGCGCGGTGAGCAGCGGATCGGGCAGCCAGGGGCCGACGTAGGCCTCCTTGCGGCGTTTCATTGTGCGCAGCCGGTTGAGCGACTGCCGGGTGGTGATTCGGACCAGGTAGGCGCGCTGGTCGCGCACGTGCTCCGCGTCGGCCTTGATCCACCGCAGCCAGGTTTCCTGGAGGACGTCTTCGGCGTCGGCCGCCGATCCCAGCATCTCGTATGCGACGGTGAAGAGCAGGTTGCGGTGGGCGACGAAGGTGTCGGTGGCCGGGTCCGTGGCGTGGCTCATATCTCGACCTTCTTCTTCGCGGGCGGCCCTGGTTGCCGAAGGCCTTCAATCGTTGTCCCGCACCAGCGTGTCGACGGGAAGCACGTCGCATCAACAGCCGGCGACGCCGCGCTCGTACCCTGATCCAGGTCTGTCTGGTGCGTTTGGCCGGCGAGCAGCGGGTCGATCCGGCCGAAGCCACCGCCGGGGCGGCCCGTGCTTCGGATCACCCGCGCCAACACGACACCACCCCGCCAGCGGCACATCTTCGTCAGCCGGTGAAAGGCTCAAGGCCGAAGCGGCCCCACGCGATGAAGGCTGCAAGCGCAACATAACCCAAGTTCACCATTACCAACTTGAACTGACCAAGGCGGCCATGGATGATCGTCGCGCCGACCATGAGCAGAACCCAGCAGACGGCAGTCACCGGCACCATGAACGGTGCGACGTCGAGCACGGCGGGCAGGATCAGGCCGACCGCGGCCAGGAGCTCGAGGACCCCGATAGTCTTGATGAAGCCGACGCTGGCGTGTCCGGTCCATTCCCCGCCATTGAGCGCAGCCAGTTTCTCCTTAGGTACGAACGTCTTGGTGATGCCGCCGGTTAGGGAGACTGCTGCCAGCAGACCGGCAGCAATCCAAAGAGCGAGGTTCATGCGGTCTTTCCTTGCCTTGTGTAGGTGACTCCGGTGTCTTGGGACCATCCGGCACGGGCGGAGCTCCAGTGGGACACCCTCGGTAGTTGGGTAGCCGTTCGAGCTGGGATCGCCGATGCGTGGCCCAGGCTGTCCGTTCAGCGGGTGGCCAGCGCCTCGCCGCGCTTGACCCGCAGCAACTCCTGGCGCTTGTCATCCTTGACCCAGGTGAGCGAGCCGGGCTTGCGTGCCTCGTCCGCCAGATGCTTGACGGTGTGCTTGCAGACGAACTCCTTGAGCTTCGCGCCCGGGCCGCCGCCGATGTACAACCCGTTCGCGGTGTCGTCCTTGGAGCCGAACTGGAAGATGCCGGCGCGACGCCCCAGGCTGATGCACTGGCCGAAGAACCCCAGGTTGATGGGCGCCAGCCGCTCACCCGCGATCCGGGCCAGCACCGTGTCGGCGGCGTGCGCGCCGATCCTCGTCGCGGCCTGGCAGCTCATCCGGAACGGCAGGTCCGAGGGTGCCGCCGAATCCCCGGCCGCGACGATGCGCACGTCGTCCACGCTCGTCAACGTCTCATCGGTAAGCAGGCGGCCCAGCGCGTCGATGCTCAGCCCGCTGCGGCCGGCCAGGTCCGGCACGCCGAACCCGGCGGTCCAAATGGTCACCTGGCTCGACAACTCGCGGCGGCCGCCGAGCCGCACGGCATCGCGAGTCACCGCCGTCACCTTCGCGCCGGGGCCGTCGAGCACGGTCACACCAAACCTGGCCAGCCGCTTGGCAACCGAGCGCCGACCCCGGGAGTGCAGATACGGGCCCAGCACCCCGCCGCAGACCAGGGTCACGGTACGGCCCGCCTCCGCCAGCTCGGCGGCGATCTCGATGCCGGTCGGACCGGCTCCGACAACCGTCACCGGGGCCGTTGCGGGAGCGGTGTCGACGACCAGCCGCAACCGCTGCGCCTCCTCCAGGCTGGCAATCGGGTAGGCGAACTCGGCCGCTCCGGGCACGCCCGGGTCGGCGGTGCCACTGCCCACCGCGTAGATCAGGTAGTCGTAGCCGACCGTGCCGCCGGCCGCCAACGTCACGCTGCGCTCGGCCGCGTCGATCCGGGTCACCGTGTCGACCACCAGCCGGACGCGCTCGGCCAGGACCTCTCGGTAGTCGACGACCGCATCGTCGGATCCGCCCACCACCTGGTGCAGGCGGATCCGCTCGACAAACGTCCGGCGCGGATTGATCAACGTCACAGCCACGTCGTCGCGCTGCGTCAGGCGATTGGCCGCCATGACACCGGCGTACCCGCCGCCGACCACGACCACATCAACGTTCCCGGTCATAGTGGCTCCTCCGTTTCCTGGGGTTCGGCCTCAAGACACCGCGTGACCGATCGTTCTGACAGCGTGTGAGGCAGACCACTCCAGGCGTGGCTCGACACGCGGAGTCCTCACGGTCGGAGCCGATGCTCCGGGGATGCACGCCACCGGGGGCGAACACACCCCCTCAGGGCAGGTCACTGCCCGTGTCCTCAACCACCCAACCCCGGGTAGCCAGACAGTCGAAGAGCTCATCGAGGCCGCACAAGCCCGGTGGTGCGCGCCCGACGCCGGCCCGTACGGCTCGCGCGGCGAGCAGCGTGTCGGCCGGTGCCGGCTGCGCCGGCACGCGGCCGTCGAAGAGCTCCTCGGCGAGGCGAGCCCGTCAGGGCATAGCCGGACGCCGCCCGGTCGGCCGGTGAAGGATTCGGGGCCGGTTCGGGGCCGCCGGGAAGTGTGCCAAGTCGTGCTCATAGCCAAGCTGGTCAGCTGCCGGCTCGGGAGCGACGTGGAGAGACGGTGTCCAGTGCACTGTTCTCGGCATGCGACGTCGCCGACGTCAGAGCGCCACGATCGCCGCCGTCTCCGCCGGCAGCTCGATCCCGTCCCGCATCACCGTGACCCCGGTTCCGGTGGCCAGCAGCACGGTGCGCACCACCCCCGGCAGGTTGATCCGCTGCGCCTTCCCGGCGAGGTTCGCCACCACCAGATGCTCGCCCCGGCGCATCAGCAGGAAGCGGTCGCCGTGGCGTACCTCGACCCGGTCCAGCCGGGGGTCGGACAGGTCGGGGCGGCTCTTGCGCAGCGCGATCAGCCGGCGGTGGAACTCGTACATCTCCCGGTGCTCCGGCTTGTCCAGCTCGGCCCAGTCCAGCCGGGAGCGCAGGAAGGTCTGCCGGTCCTGCGGGTCGGGCACGTCCCCCGGCGGCCAGCCGTGCGCGGCGAACTCGCGGCGGCGGCCGGTGGCCACGGCGGTGGCCAGCTCCGGCTCGGGGTGGCTGGTGAAGAACTGCCAGGGGGTGCTGGCCGCCCACTCCTCGCCCATGAACAGCATCGGGGTGAACGGCGCGGTCATCAGCAGCACCGCGCCGACCCGCAGCAGCGCCGGGGAGAGGCTGGCGGAGATCCGGTCGCCGGTGGCCCGGTTGCCGATCTGGTCGTGGTTCTGCAGGTACGCCACGAAGCGGTGCCCCGGGGTCCGCTGCCGGTCCACCGGCCGCCCGTGGCTGCGGTTGCGAAAGCTGGACCAGGTGCCGGCGTGGAAGAACGCGCCGCTCAGTACGTCGGTCAGGCACTCCAGCGAGCCGAAGTCGCCGTAGTAGCCCTGCCGCTCCCCGGTGAGCAGGGTGTGCAGGGCGTGGTGGGCGTCGTCGTTCCACTGGGCGTGCAGGCCGAAGCCGCCGGCGTCGCGCGGGGTGATCAGCTTGGGGTCGTTGAGGTCGGACTCGGCGATCAGCGACAGCGGCCGGCCCAGGTGGGTCGAGAGCGCCTCCACCTCGGTGGTCACCTGCTCTAGGAAGTGGGTGGCCCGGGAGTCGGGCATGGCGTGCACGGCGTCCAGCCGCAGCCCGTCGACGTGGTAGTCACGCAGCCACATCAGCACGCTGTCGACGATGTAGCGGCGCACCCCGTCGGAGTGCGGGCCGTCCAGGTTGACGGTGCGGCCCCAGGTGTTGCTCTGCTCGGTGAGGTACGGCGCGAACATCGGCGCGTAGGCCCCGGAGGGCCCGAAATGGTTGTAGACGACGTCGAGGATCACCCCCAGTCCCTTGGCGTGGGCGGCGTCGACCAGCCGTTTCAGCCCGTCCGGGCCGCCGTAGGGCTGGTGCGGGGCGTACCAGCAGACCCCGTCGTAGCCCCAGTTGTACTCGCCGTTGAAGGCGTTGACCGGCAGCAGCTCGATCATGTCGACGCCGAGGTCGACCAGGTGGTCCAGGCGGCCGATCGCCGCGTCGAAGGTGCCCTCGGGGGTGAAGGTGCCGACGTGCAGCTCGTACAGGACGCTGCCCGGTAGCTGCCGGCCGGTCCAGTCCTGGTCGGTCCAGCGGAAGGCGCTGTGGTCGTAGAGCCGGCTGGGCCCGTGCACCCCGGCGGGCTGCCAGGCCGAGCGGGGGTCGGGCAGAGCCCGCTCGTCGTCGTCGAGCAGGAACGCGTAGTCGGTGCCCGGCCCGGCGCCGGGGACCTCGACGCGCCACCAGCCGCCGGGGCCGGAGCGCATGTCGTGGTCGGCCACGCCGGGCAGGCGCAGCCGGACCCGCGCGGCCTCGGGAGCCCACACCGTGAACTCGGTCATGCGGCAGCCTCCACGGAGTCGGTGGGAGCCAGCAGGGCGACGGGATAGGTGCTCAGCAGATCATCCAGGAGCAGCTCAGACCCACTGTAGACCCGACCGGTGAACACGTCCGTAACACTGTTGCCGGAAATCGAGAGGGTGGTCGCCCGCCAGCCGCCCGAGCGGGCCAGCCCCAGCGGGAGGCGGGTGGCCACCGCGACCGCGCCGCCCCGGTCGAAGGCGACCGCGTGCGGACCCGCCGGCCCGTGCGCGGCGACCGGCCGGTAGCTGGTGAACAGCTCCGGGTGGTCGCGGCGCAGCCGCAGGGTCCGGGAGACCACC
Organism: Micromonospora sp. U56; assembly: GCF_018070095.1. Classification (NCBI taxonomy): domain Bacteria; kingdom Bacillati; phylum Actinomycetota; class Actinomycetes; order Micromonosporales; family Micromonosporaceae; genus Micromonospora; species Micromonospora sp. U56. The sequence goes on along the minus strand of NZ_JAGPYL010000144.1, from coordinate 5,728 downwards.
AGCAGCTTCGCCGCGCCGTCGACGGCGACCGCGGGCCGCCGGCCGCCGTCGAGCCGGGCCAGCAGCTCCCGGCGTACGGCGAAGTCGACCGGGCGGCGGTTGTCCGGGTCGACCAGGCTGTTCTCCCACAGCTCGGTGCCCTGGTAGGTGTCCGGCACGCCGGGCATGGCGAGCTGCACCAGCTTCTGCCCGAGCGAGTTGGACCAGCCGGCCGGGGTGATCTCGTCGGCGAAGGCGGTGATCTCGGCGTGCAGCGCCCGGTCGTCGTACATCCGGTCGACCAGGGCGTGCAGGTCGCGCTCGAAGGCCAGGTCGGGGTCGGCCCAGCTGGTGGCGACCGACGCCTCCCGGGCGGCCTTCTCCACGTACACGTGCAGCCGCTCGCGCTCGACGGGCCAGGCCCCGACGGCGGTCTGCCACAGCAGGTGGGCGAAGGCCGGGTCGGACAGCGGCGCGCGAGCCGTCCAGTCCTCGACCCGCTCGGCCCAGTGCTCGGGCAGCTCGGCCAGCACGGCGAGGCGGGCCCGGACGTCCTCGCCCCGCTTGGTGTCGTGGGTGGAGAGCGTGGTCATGCTGGCCGGCCAGCGCACCTGCCGGGCGGCGGCGAACCGGTGGAACTCCGCCGGCGGCACGCCGAAGTGGGCGGGCGACCCGCCGACCTCGTTGAGCGCGACGAACCGGCTCCACCGGTAGTAGGCGGTGTCCTCCACCCCCTTGGCCATCACCGCGCCACTGAGCTGCGGAAACCGCTTCGCCAGCTCGTGAGAGGGGTCGCGCAGGTGGGCGGTGACCGCGTCCAGCGTGGCGGTCAGGTCGGGGCGGCGCCGGCCCGCCTCCGACCGAGCGACGGCCAGGTGCCGGGCCCCCTCCGGCGGGTAGCCCCGGTAGACCGGGAAGCAGGCGGCCAGCTCTGCGAGGGCCTCCCGGGTGGCCCCCGGGTCGAGTTCCGGGGCGAGGGCGGCCAGCCGGGTCAGCTCGGCGGCGAGCAGCCGGGTGGCGGCGGCCAGCTTGGTGTCGTGGGTCAGGTCCTGCCAGGAGGTGTGCCGGCCGTTCAGCCGGGCGTCCAGGGCGGTGAAGTCGCCCTCGGCGCGCGGGTCGACGAAGAGCCCGCAGACCGCCGGGAGAGCGTCGTAGCCGGTGGTCCCGTCGACCGGCCAGTCGGGCAGCTCCTCGCCGTACTCCAGGATCTTCTCGACCACCAGCCACGCGTCGGGGGCGGCGGTGCGCAGCCGGGCCAGGTAGCCGGTGGGGTCGCGCAGGCCGTCGGGGTGGTCGACCCGGATGCCGTCCAGCTCCCCGGCCGCCGCCCACCGCAGCACCTCCGCGTGGGTGGCGTCGAAGACCGCCGGGTCCTCCACCCGCAGCCCGGCCAGGTCCGAGACGGCGAAGAACCGACGGTACGTCAGCTCGCGGTCCCCACGCCGCCAGGAGACCAGCTCGTAGTGCTGCCGGTCGTGCACCTCGCGCGGCCCGCCCTCGCCGGTGCCGTCGGCGATCGGGAAGCGGTGCTCGTGGTAGCGCAGTTCCCCGTCGACGAGCTTGAGGTCGTCGAGGGCGTCGGGGGTGTCGGCGAGCACCGGCAGCAGCAGCCGACCGCGGTCCCAGTCGATGTCGAACCAGTCCGCGTAGGCCGAGGACCGGCCCCGGCGCAGCACGTCCCACCAGGCCGGGTTGGCCGCCGGCTGGGCCACCCCGGCGTGGTTGGGCACGATGTCGACGACCAGGCCGAGCCCGGCCGCGCGCAGCGCCCGGACCAGCCGCCGCCGGCCGGCCTCGCCGCCGAGTTCCGGGTTGACCGCCCGGTGGTCGACCACGTCGTAGCCGTGCGCGGAGCCGGGGGCGGCGGTCAGCAGGGGTGCGCTGTAGAGGTGGGTGACGCCGAGGTCGGCGAGGTAGCCGGCCAGGCCGGCGGTGGCGTCCAGGTCGAAGCCGGGCCGCACCTGGACGCGGTAGGTCGACCCCACCCGCGTCGTCGGTGCCGCCGTCGAATCGGGTCGAGGGGCGTCGGGCATGGTCAGACCGTCCTCTCCAGGACCACCAGGGAGCGGTCCGGCACGCAGATCGCGCCGCCCGCCTCGACCATCGTGGTCTTCTCCGGTTCCGGTTCCGCGGTGCTGATCACCAACTCCCACCGCTGCCCGAACTCCTCTCCCGGCAGCGTGAAGTCCAGCGGGGCGTCGTGGGCGTTGAAGCAGAGCAGGAAGGAGGTGTCCTGGTGGCGTTGGCCGTACTGGCCGCGCTCGCGGATGCCGTCGCCGTTGACGAAGAGCGCCACCGAGCGGCCGAAGTCGTTGCCCCAGTCCTCGCCGGTCATCTCCCGGCCGTCCGGGGTGTACCAGGCCAGGTCGGGCAGGCCCGAGCCGGCGGCGCGCCCGCCGACCGGCAGGCCGGTGAAGAACCGGCGGCGGCGGAACACCTGGTGCCGGGCCCGGAAGTCGGTGAGCCGCTGCACGAAGGACAGCAGCTCGTCGTCGGCGTGCTCCCAGTCGATCCAGGCGAGTTCGCTGTCCTGGCAGTAGGCGTTGTTGTTGCCGCGCTGGCTTCGGCCCAGCTCGTCGCCGTGGCCGATCATCGGCACGCCCTGGGAGAGGACCAGGGTGGCGAGGAAGTTGCGCCGCTGCCGGGCGCGCAGGGCGAGCACCGCCGGGTCGTCGGTCTCGCCCTCGACGCCGCAGTTCCAGGACCGGTTGTGGCTCTCGCCGTCGCGGTTCTCCTCGCCGTTGGCCTCGTTGTGCTTGTCGTTGTAGGAGACCAGGTCGTTGAGGGTGAACCCGTCGTGGCAGGTGACGAAGTTGATGCTGTGGAAGGGGCGCCGCCCGTCGTCCTGGTAGAGGTCGGCGGAGCCGGAGATGCGGGAGGCGAACTCGGCGAGGGTGGCCGGCTCGCCGCGCCAGAAGTCCCGCACGGTGTCCCGGTACTTGCCGTTCCACTCGGTCCACTGCGGTGGGAAGTTGCCGACCTGATAGCCGCCGGGGCCGACGTCCCACGGCTCGGCGATCAGCTTGACCTGGCTGACCACCGGGTCCTGCTGGACCACCTCGAAGAAGGTGGAGAGGCGGTCGACCTCGTAGAACTCGCGGGCCAGGGTGGCGGCGAGGTCGAAGCGGAAGCCGTCGACGTGCATCTCGGTCACCCAGTAGCGCAGTGAATCCATGATCAGCTGGAGCGAGTGCGGGCTGCGCACGTTGAGGCTGTTGCCGGTGCCGGTGTAGTCCACGAAGTACCGGCGGTCCTCTTCCGAGAGCCGGTAGTAGCTGGCGTTGTCGACGCCCTTGAAGCTCAGCGTCGGGCCGAGGTGGTTGCCCTCGGCGGTGTGGTTGTAGACCACGTCGAGGATGACCTCGATGCCGGCGGCGTGCAGCGCCTTGACCATGCCGCGGAACTCCTGGACCTGCTGGCCGAGCCGGCCGAGCGCCGAGTATCCGTGGTGCGGGGCGAAGAAGCCGATGGTGTTGTAGCCCCAGTAGTTGCGCAGCCCCAGGTCGACCAGGCGGTGGTCGTGCACGAACTCGTGCACCGGCATCAGCTCGACGGCGGTGATGCCGAGCCGCTTGAAGTAGTCGATCATGACGGGCGAGGCGATCGCCGCATACGTGCCGCGCAGCTCGTCCGGGATGCCGGGGTGGCGCATGGTCAGCCCGCGCACGTGTGCCTCGTAGATCACGGAGTGGTGGTACGGGGTGCGCGGCGGCCGGTCGTTGCCCCAGTCGAAATACGGGTTCACCACCACCGACTTCGGCATGAACGGCGCCGAGTCGGTGGTCGACATCCGGTCCGGGTCGCCCAGTTCGTAGTCGTAGACCGCCGGGTCCCAGGAGATCTCCCCGTCGACCGCCTTGGCGTACGGGTCGAGCAGCAGCTTGTGCGGGTTGCAGCGCGCCCCGTCGGCCGGGTCGTACGGGCCGTGCACCCGGTAGCCGTACCGCTGGCCCGGCTCCACCCCGGGGAGGTACGCGTGCCAGACGTACGCGTCCACCTCGCGCAGCTCCACCCGCCGCTCCGCGCCGGTGTCCCACTCGTCGAAGAGGCAGAGCTCGACCTTCTCGGCGACCTCAGAGAAGATCGCGAAGTTGGTGCCCATCCCGTCGTAGGTCGCCCCGAGGGGGTAACGCTCGCCCGGCCAGACCTGCATGTCGCTCCTTCGACCCATGATCATGAGCGCACCGGGCGGGCGGGCCACCGGGTGCGCACGCCGCTAATGCCCCACGCCGCCACCGGCCAATCCACCCGTTCGGCGGGCACCCGATATCCACCCACCTGATGCCGAGACAGACCTTTGGGTGTCCTCCGTCACGATAGGCCTTTTCGAGATGCGCGGGACCGCGTCATGCCCTTTGCTTGATGCGGACGCGCCCGCGCGGGCGCCTTCGCTCGGCCCTCGGCCACCCCACCACCTTCTTTCCGCCGCCACCGTTGCCGGCGCGACCTTTCGTGCATGGACGGAGATTGATGTGACCACCCCGCGGGTCGGCGAGCAGCCCGTGACCGCACCGGACCGGAACTGCCGGCCCTCCCCCACCTACCGCCCGCAGATCCCGCCGCAGGGCACCGGCGCCGGGGTGGCCCCGCGCACCCGCCGCATCCTGATGCTCTCCTGGGAGTACCCGCCGGTGCTGGTCGGTGGCCTGGGCCGGCACGTGCACGCGCTGTCGGTGGCCCTGGCCGCCGCCGGGCACGAGGTCACCGTCGTCACCCGGCACGCCGAGGGCGCGCCGCTGGAGGAGTACGCCGACGGCGTGCGGATCGTCCGCGCCGCCGAGGACCCGGTGACCTTCCCGCTGGCCACCGGCTCCCTGCTGGCCTGGACGATGGCCTTCAACCACACCCTGACCCGGGCCGCGCTGCGCGCCACCGAGTCCGGCTCGTACGACGTGATCCACGCCCACGACTGGCTCGTCGCGCACACCGCGATGACCCTGCGCGAGCACCTGGACGTCCCGCTGGTCAGCACCATCCACGCCACCGAGGCCGGCCGGCACCAGGGCTGGCTGCCGGAGGAGATGAACCGCACCATCCACGGCGTCGAGCACTGGCTGGCCAGCGAGTCCGGCCGCGTGATCGTCTGCTCGGGGTACATGCGCGACGAGGTGGGCGCGCTGTTCGGGGTGCCCGCCGGCCGGGTGGACGTGGTGCCCAACGGCGTCGAGCCGCACCGCTGGCGGGTACCGGTGGCCGCGGTCGCCTCGGCCCGGGCCCGGTTCGCCGGGGACGGCCCGCTGGTCACCTTCGCCGGCCGGCTGGTCTACGAGAAGGGCGTGCAGCACCTGCTCGCCGGGCTGCCCCGGCTGCGCGAGCGGCACCCCGGGCTGCGCGCGGTGATCGTCGGCGACGGCCCGTACCGGGCCGCGCTGGAGGCCGAGGTGCACCGGCTCGGGCTGGCCGGCGCGGTAAGCATGCCGGGCTTCCTCGGCGGCACCGAGCTGCCGGCCGTGATGGCCGCCTCGGACTGCTTCGCGGTGCCGAGCATCTACGAGCCGTTCGGCATGGTGGCCCTGGAGGGCGCCGCGGCCGGCGCGCCCCTCGCGGTCGCCCGTACCGGCGGGCTCGCCGAGATCGTGGAGCCGGGCGTCACCGGGATGACCTTCGCCCCGCAGGACCCGGACGGGCTCACCGAGGCCGTCGACGCCCTGCTCTCCGACCGCGAGCGGGCCCAGCTGCTGGCCCGCCGGGCCCGCGCCATGGTCCACGAGCAGTACGGCAGGTCGGCCATCGCGCACCGGACCGCGAC